>NZ_JBSFBZ010000014.1:0-125229 GCF_053593195.1 Saccharopolyspora sp. NPDC002376 | reverse complement strand
GACAAGTACGCCTTGACCTTCCTCGGCGGTGTCCTGCTCGCAAGCACCATCATGCTCTGCCGCACCGTTTCCCGGAATTAAGAGACACGCTCTAGTCGCACAGGGCAAGAGCAACAAGGCGGTCGCCGCCGAGCTCTTCGTCTCGGTCAAAACCGTCCAGTACCACCTCACCCGCATCTACGCGAAGCTCGGCATCCGCTCCCGAACAGAACTCGCAGCCCGACGTGCCCAATGGGACGGAGGCTCGTCATGACGAAGGTGCAGGCGAGGTGGGAAGCTGATTAGGCGAGATGCATCCCTTGTGGACATGTTTCAGATCAAAGTGGATCGGGTTTGGATCCGGTGACCCCGACGGGAAATCAACTGTCCACAGTAGTCTTGTGTTGGTGCTGGCGTGCTTCGCGTTCGGCCGTACCCGCCCCGGATGCGCCTGCGGGGCGGGGCAGTGCTTCGCCGGCACCGTGGTCTGGACCCGATGCCGGTCGAGTGGCTGCTCGGCTCAGGTCGGGGATGCCCTGCATCGATTCGCCCGCCCCGCATCCCTCTTTGTGGAACGGGCTGGTTCTGATTCGGCTTCAGTTGTTCTGCTTCTGGAAACTGGTTCGGCGGCTGGACACTGGTCGTCCCATCTCTTACCGTCCGATCGAGCGATCGCGGCCCGGCGCGGCGTTCGGAAGGGTCCGGCTCTGGCGGATCGGAAGGGCTTGCGCCGGAACCGGGTTCGCCGCGCTCGGACAAAACCGGCGCTCCGATGTTCGCGGTCAGGCAAGGAGCAGGGCATGACCTTTCTCGACGATGCCACGGCGATGCAAGGTGATCTGGCCGAGCTGCGCAAGCGGCTGCACGGCCATCCGGAGATCGGGCTCGAGCTCCCACGCACTCAGGAGGCGGTGCTCTCCGCGCTTGCGGGGCTCCCCTTGGAGATCACGACGGGAACGAGGACGACGTCGGTGACCGCGGTGCTCCGCGGTGGGCAACGGGAGGCGGCGGACCCGAAGACCGTGCTGATCCGCGGTGACATGGACGCGTTGCCGGTCGGCGAGGAGACCGGGCTCGACTTCGCCGCGACGAACGGCGCGATGCACGCATGCGGGCACGACCTGCACACCACGTCGCTGGTCGGCGCCGCGAAACTGCTGTGCCAGCACCGCGACGCGCTCCAGGGCGACGTGGTGATGATGTTCCAACCCGGTGAGGAAGGCTTCGACGGCGCGGGTGTCATGATCGAGGAAGGAGTCCTCGACGCTGCCGGCAATCGGGTCGACGCCGCGTTCGGCATGCACGTGTTCTCCAGCCAGCTGCCGTCCGGGTTGTTCACCAGCAGGGCCGGGACGGTCATGTCCGCCTCGCACGGGCTCTTCGTCACCGTCCGAGGAGCCGGCGGCCACGGATCGGCTCCGCACCGGGCGAAGGACCCGATCGTCGCGGCAGCGGCGATGGTCACCGCGTTGCAGACGATGGTGACCCGGACCTTCGACATCTTCGACCCCGTCGTGATCACCGTCGGCAAGTTCGCCGGTGGCACGAAGCGCAACATCATCCCGGACACCGCGACGTTCGAAGCGACCGTTCGCTGCTACAGCGAGACGAACGCGGACCTGCTCGCCTCCTCGATCCGGCGCACGGTGGAGGGTGTCGCGGCATCGCACGGCGTCGACGTCGAGTACCGGTTCGAGCGGGAGTACCCGACGACCGTCAACACGGCTGCCGAGGTCGACTTCGGCGCCGACGTGGTCCGCAACGTCCTTGGCGAGGAGCGCTACCAGGAGCTGCCCCACCCGATGTCGGGGTCGGAGGACTTCTCCCGGGTCATCGCCGCTGTCCCCGGGGCGTTCCTCGGCATCGGCGCCACCCCGCCGGGACTCGACCCGAACACCGCCCCGATGAACCACTCGCCACGCGCGGACTTCGACCCGGCCGTGCTCTCCGACGCGGCAGCCGTCTACGCCGGTCTCGCCGCCCGCAGGCTGGACGCCTTCGCCGAGGAGGCGACATCGTGAGCGATACGCACGAGTCTCGCGGCCACATCCGGACTTCCGCTGACCAGAGCAAGGCCCGCACGCTCTTCGGCATCGGCTCCGGCAATGCGATGGAGTGGTTCGACTGGGGTGTCTACACCACGTTCACCCCGTTCTTCGCCTCCCAGTTCTTCCACGGCGACGACCCCGTCTCCGACGTGCTGAAGACGCTCGTCGTGTTCGCGGTCGGGTTCGTCGCGCGTCCTTTCGGTGGCGCACTGTTCGGCTGGATCGCCGACAAGATGGGCCGCAAGCTCTCCATGACGCTGTGCGTCGCGCTCTCCGCGGTGGGCAGCCTGCTGATCGGCATCTCGCCGAACTACGCCACCATCGGCATCGGTGCCTCGATCATCCTGGTCCTCGCTCGCCTCGCCCAAGGCCTGGCTCACGGCGGCGAACTGCCTTCCGCGCAGACCTACATCGCCGAGACGGCTCCCAAGGAGAGGCGTGGGCTGTGGTCCAGCCTCATCTACTTCTCCGGCACCATCGGGCAGCTCACCGGAACCCTGCTCGCCGCTGTGCTTTCCACGATGGTGACCGCCGAGTCGATGAACGCCTACGGCTGGCGGCTCCCGTTCATCCTCGGTGGCGTGTTCGGGCTCTACGCGCTGTTCATGCGCTTGCGCATGCACGAGACCGAGACCTTCGTCGAGGAAGCCGTCCACGACGACCCCACCGCGAACGAGGACGAGAACCACCTTCGCACCAAGGGCACCATCTGGCGAACCGTCAAGGCACATCCCAAGCTGCTCTTCCAGGTCATCGGTATGACCGTGGGGATGACCGTTCTCTACTACCAGTGGGCGATCTCGGCCCCCGCGTACGCCATCAACGTGATCAAGGTGCCGCCGGCTCATGCGTTGTGGGCCGGCGTCGGGGCGCAGATCGTCTTCCTGGTCGCCTGCCCGCTGTTCGGCGCGCTCTCGGACCGGATCGGCCGCAAGCCGATCCTGCTGACCGCGCTCGTCGGCCTCGCGGTCCTGAGCTTTCCGCTGAACGCGATGCTCAACCAGTCGGGGTGGTCGTTGTTCTTCGCGATGTCGATCGCGTTGATCTTCCTGGCCATGTCGACGTCCATCGGGCCCGCCGTCTACGCGGAGCTCTTCCCAACCCGGATCCGGGCGGTCGGGCTGGCCGTGCCCTACTCGATCGCCGTGGCGCTGTTCGGCGGCACCGCCCCCTACCTGCAGACGTTCTTCGCCAGCCAAGGCATGGCCAGCGCCTTCACCTGGTACAGCATCGGGCTCGGCCTGATCAGCGGCCTCGTCGTGCTGAGCCTGCCGGAGACGAAGGGCATCGACCTGAAGGACAAGTCGGTCGGACAACACGGGCGCCGCAAGGAACTGCACGAGGCGACGGGCTGAACCACCGGCCGGTCAGGACGTTGGCGCCGGAGCCGCTGGCTACTGCGCGGCCGAGCCGTTTCGCTGGTTCGGCCGGAGTGCATGGCCGACGTTGCCAACTGGTTCTATCGAGCGCTTTTCAATCTCGCCGTCGTGCTCGTGGGTGAATTTTCCGGTTAGGGCCGGGACATTCACCCACGGCCGCGATGTGCGAACTCGGGCTGCGTAGCGCCAGAAATGGCACGGTCAACCCCACCACGGCGCCGGGAACCCGTGCCGCATCTGCGTGCCTGTGACTGCGCGAAGTTCCCGTCGCTTTCTAGATCGCCGAGCTTCTCATGCCGTGGGAATCGGACTGGTTCCTCCTCGTTGCGGACTCCTAGAGTCGTTGCTCCTTGAGCAGGGCGCTTGACGATTGCCGTATCGGCGGGAAGTCGAGGATCGAGATGTCCGGTGCCTGGTTGGTCGGCAGTCTGGCGATCTACTTCGCGGTGCTGTTGGCCGTGGCGATGTTCAAGCGGAGGAGCGCGACCGAGGAGGACTACTTCCTGGCCGGTCGCGCGATGCCGTCGTGGTCGCTCGGGCTGGCGTTCATCGCGACCTGGTACGGCGCCAATTCCGCGCTGATCTCGGTGGACAAGGCCTTCGAATCGGGACTGGTTTCGTGGTGGGTCCTCGGTGGACCGACGGTGCTCGCCGTGATCGCGCTGATCGCGCTGGCGCCCGCGATCCGGCGGGTGGGCTCGGTGTCGCAGAACGGCATCATGGCGTCGCGCTACAACGCCACCGCAGGAAATCTGCTCTCGGTGGTGCTGACGATCTACCTGATCTTCTGGGGCGCTTCGCAGATGGTCGCCATCGGGGGATTCTTCGCGTCGTTCTTCGGCATCGGCTACGCGACGGCGGTCATCCTCGGCACCGCGGTGTCACTGGTGTACTCGATATCGGGTGGATTCCGGGCGGTCGTGCTGACCGAGACCATCCAGTTCGTGCTGCTGCTGGCCGGACTCATCGTGACGGTCGTCGTCGCGGTCGTGCTCGCGGGCGGTCCGCACAACATCGGCCAAGCCGTCGCCGCCGTTCGCGGACCCGGGTACTTCAACCTCTTCAGCGGCATTGGCGCCAACTTGACCTACATCATCTCCTTCGGACTCGCCTTCACGATCGATGGTGCGGCCTGGCAGCGCATCCAGGCCGCGCGCAGCCCTCGAGGGGCTCGACTGGCAGCTGTGACGGCCATGGGCGGGTTCGTTCCGCTCTACTTCTTGGTCGTCTTCACGGGCATCGCATCGGTTGCGGTCTTCGCTCGGTTGCCCGAGGGAGGCATCGTGTCCGCGCTGGTGCGCGACCACATGTCCCCGCTGCTCGGGAGCATCGTCTTCGTCGGTATCGCAGCCGCGATCATGTCGACGATCTGCACGACGCTCAACCTCGGTTCGCTCTACATGGCGGAGTTGTTCGTGAAGTACGTGCGCCCTGCCGCGTCCGAACGAGCGAAGGTGCGCTACGGGAGGATCGGTACCGCGCTCGCGGCGGCCGTGGGATTCGTGGTGGCGGTGCGCCTGCCCAGCGCTCTGAACCTGCTGTCGTTGGCTTCGGAGGTGTTGGCGGCAGGGCTGTTCGTGCCGCTGATCCTCGGTTTCTTCTGGCGACGGGGGACCAGCACCGGCGCGGTGGCCGCGATCGTGGCCGGTGGAGGTTTCATCTTGTACGGCTTCGTGATCGAACTCGGTGTTCCTCTTCCGGCGTTCTGGGAAGGTGACGCGACCCGCATCCTGATCGGGATGGGAATGAGCTTCGTGGCCTACGTGGCCGTCAGTCTGCTGAGCGAACCGGACAACGCCACGGCGGAGGCGTTCATGGCGCGAGCGGCGGGCCGGTTGGCATCCGGTGCGGAGCCCGCTCAGCGCGACGCCGCGGGGAACTGAGCGGAACCACCACGACAATGGTCAGCAGGATCTCCGGACTGCTGCTCAGTCGGCCCCTTGATGCGAGCCCGTTGTGGGGCCGCCTGGGCGGGATCTGGCGGTCTGGCACAAGTCCGGCGGGCGGCGCAGGTCTGCTCGCGCAGAATGTCGCTGTGGCCGGCGTGGCGGGCGAATTCCTGGATCATGAGCAGGTAGATCCATCGCAGGCTGACGGTGCCGGAGGCAGGGTGCCCTCGGGTGGCGTCGAGGTCGATGTCCGCGACGATCGTTCGTGCGCGGTTGCTGGCGCGCTCGAATTCGGCGATCACGTCGGCGACCGTTTCGTGGTCGCTGACCACGAAGCTGGCCTCGCCCACCATCGGACCGTCGCATTCGGATTCCGGCAAACCTCCCAAGATGTGCTGGAACCACTTCCTTTCTGCGAACGCGGCGTGTTTGACCAGTCCGATCGACGTCGTCATGGACGGGACGAGACGGCGGCGGGCCTCTGCTTCGGATAGGCCGCGCACCGTGTCGATCAGTTCGGCCCGGTTGTGGTCGAGCATGTACTCGAGTATCTGACGCTCGGAGCCATCGGTGATATGCGTCGGGTTTTTCATGTCGTGTGCTTCCTTTCGCGGACAGCGTGGGAGTTCGCGGTTTGTCGGTGTTTCCAACCGAACGGCCGCATCGAGGCGATGTTGCCGGTGTGGCGGGCGAGGACGCCGGATCCAGCGAGCCAGCCAGCAGTCGGCGATGATCTCGCTAGCTCGCGGGCAAGTGTGCCGAGCCGGTCGGTTCGGTGTCGAACACGAATCGGATGCCGGCCGGGATTCCTGGCCGAAAGGGACCGCGTTCTTGTACTGTTGCTTGCCCTTGCGCATCCGCAACTGCTGCCAGGCGCGTCGGGAATCTCCTCGCCGCGCAGTCTTCTTCGCTTTGCTCAAGTTGGACTGGATGTTGCGGACGACGGCGGATTCGGCGGCGGAGAGGGCCCCACCCGCTGATCCGCCGACCGCGGTGGTACCGCCGATCCCGCCTGACGCGCCGAGCACCACCGCTGTGCCGACCGCGAGAGCGACCGGTCCGCTGCGTCCCTTCGGGTTCTTCAGCGGAATGCGGCGTCCATCCGGCAGCGTCCGCCATTCTTGTTTCGGCATCGCCCTCCCATCATCGGTTCGGTCGCATCCTTGATCGGATGAACCGGAACCATCCGGAAAACCGAGCATCATCGACCGAATGGAGCAGCCCGTCTTCCAGGAGGGCGTCGTGACGTCCGGAGCACTGACCGTCGACGAAGGTGCAGCGACCATCCCAGGGATCCCCTTGCACGCTGGGAGGTGTTCTGGTCAGTGGTCCTTGCTGGTTGAGCGGGGCGTGGTTTCTGCGCAGAATCTGAACTGCGCCGACCGGCGCCTGAAAGTTCTGGCACCGCACACGCGCCGGGGCCTACCTCCGCGGTCGCGTTTTTCGTTGCGGAACAAGGGAAAGTAGGCGTGGAGGAGCTGACTGGGGGAGCAGCGCTGGGCCCGTCCGGCCGCGCGCAACGAGCGGCAACCCCGTGAACCGGCCAGCCCGGTCAGCGGCGGCCGGGTTCTGCGCCCGGGCCGGGTACCGCGACGATCTCCGCGATCTCCGGGGATCGGCCGCACGCCTCGCACTTCGTCGGCACGTGCACGGAGCCTCCGCATTCCTCGTGCTGGAAGACGATCGGCGGCCCGTCCGGCGCCGCCCACCGGTCGCCCCACTCGGTCAGTGCCATGATCACGAGCCCGAGCTCGCGCCCCTTCGGGGTGAGGACGTACTCGTTGGCGCCGTCGCTGGTCGGCCGCTGCTCCATCAGCCCGGTGGACACGAACCACTCCAGGCGCTTGGCGAGGACGTTGGGCGCGACGCCGAGCCGGCGCTCGAACTCGGAGAAGCGGGTCATGCCGGCGAAGACGGCGTTGCGGATGATCAGCAGGCTCCAGCGCTCGCCCACCAGCTCGAGAGCGCGTGCGGCGGAGCAGTTCTCGCGTTCGTACAGTCGGCCCAACACGATGCCGATACTACTCGGGACTTGTGTGATGCAAGCCGTGCTGGACGGGCTGCGCTCTGCGGCAACAGCTTGCATGACGCAACTTGCATCACTATCGTGATGCAAGTAACAGGTGTCGTTTCGCGTCGATGTGCGCGCACGTCGCCCAGCAGGCCCTCGACTGGAGGCTCTTCGGGTGTCTCACCGCGGTGTGAGGCGAGGAGACCGACCGAACGGAAATCGGGACGTCCTCGCCCGCGGCCCGCCGGATCGGCACTGCTGCCGAAAGAACGGGAGGAGAAAGTCATGAAGGATGAATCGACGAACTCGGGCGGGCCGGCGGCCGACGTCGATGCGCCGAGCCTGCCCCCGGTCGTCGACCGGGAGGCCTTCCAGGCCGAACTGAACGAGCTGAGGGTTCGGGAGAAGGCGCTCACCCGGGAACGCGACGCGATCGCCGCGGCCCGGCGGCGGCTGCCCATGGTCGAGGTGGACGCGGGCCTCGAGCTGATCGGGCCCGATGGGCCCGTCACCCTCCTCGACGCGTTCGAAGGGCGTCGGCAGCTCATCGCCTACTACTACATGTGGAACGCGGGGCGGCCCGCGCCGGAGCAGTGCGAGGGCTGCACCTGGTGCGCCACCCAGGTCGCGGAGCTGTCCTACCTCCACTCCCGCGACATCACCTACGCGATCGTCTGCCAAGGGCCGCACGACGAAGGCGCCCGCTACAAGGAGTTCATGGGCTGGAACATGCCGTGGTACTCGGCGCAGGACTCCCTCGACGAGCTGCTCGTCGGTCGCCACGTCGGCATGATGCACCTGGTCTGCTACGTCCGGGACGGGAACCGGGTCTTCGAGACCTACTGGACGACCCGCCGAGGCGTCGAGGCGATGGACAACAGCTACGAGCTCATGGATCTCACCGTGTTCGGGCGTCAGGAGCCGTGGCAGGACGTGCCCAGCGGCTGGCCCCAGGCGAGCGAGGGGATGCGCGCCGACGGCCGTCCCATCCCGCACTGGGCGCGACTCGCGGCCGGTCACTCCGATGATCTGACCACCGGGTCCTGATCGTCGGAAGTGGCAAATCCGGCGGGAGTGAAAAGCTTGTTGAACCAAGCGAAAGCGCAGTTCAACGGGCTTTTTCGCATACCGGGCGGTGCTGCACCATTCGGGTGGACGTGATCAGGTTCGGTCTCGTGGTCGCGGTCGGCCTGCCTAGCATGTGCGGCGCAGTGTCCGAGGGAAGGGAAGCCGCACGGGGGACGGGTTTCGCGCCGATCTGCCTGCTTCGGGAGCCGATGTGACGGACGAGAGCGTTCTCAGCACGGCCGACGACAACGTCTTCAACACGCGGCTGCGCTCGAACGCGCTCGGCGTGGCTGGCATCGTGTTCCTGGTGCTCGCGGCCGTCGCGCCGCTGACCGGCATCGTCGTGGTGTCCGCCCTCGTGATCGCGCTGGGCAACGGGGGAGGGGCCCCGGTCTCGTTCTTCCTGGTGGCGATCGTGCTGCTGCTCTTCGCCATCGGCTACGCGCAGATGTCGAAGCAGCTCGTGAACGCCAGCGGCTTCTACGCCTTCGTCGTCAAGGGCCTCGGGCGCACCGGGGGCCTGGTGGCCGGCCTGATCGCGACGGTGGGCTACAACCTCTTCGTCGTCGGCGATCGCGGTGATCCTGGGCGTCACGGCCTGGGCCGTCGTCAGCGCGACCGGAACAGCCGAGGCTCAGCGGACCGCGCTCGACCACGAGGAATCGGGCGACTTCATCTTCTCCCTCGCAGCGACCTACCTCGGCCCGCTCCTGACCGTCATCATGCAGTTGCTGCTGCTGGTGAGCCTGTTCGCGGCGATGCTCGCCTTCCACAACTCCGCGAGCCGCTACCTCTACTCGCTCGGGCGGGCAAGGATACTGCCGAACGTCCTCGCGCGAACAGGGCAGCGGGGCTCCACAGGTCGCGGGGCTCTTCCAGGCGCTGTTCGCCGCGGGCGTCGCGGGGATCTTCGCGACCGTCGGCGCCGACCCCATCACTTCGTTGATGCCGTCCATGATCGGCTTCGGAACGCTGAGCGTCCTCGTCCTCCAGGCCCTCGCGGGGCTGTCGATCATCGTGCACTTCCGCCGAGCCCACGACCGGTGGTGGTGGAGCACTTTCATCGCGCCCGGAATCGGTCTGCTCGGGATGCTGTCGATCGTCGTCCTGGCGATCGTCAACTTCGACATCGTCGCCGGCTCCGACGCAGTGGCCGTGCGGCTCCTGCCACTCCTGCTCGCGCTCATCGGAGGCGCCATCTACAGCGTGTACCTCAAGCGCGCTAAGCCGACCGTGTAAGACGCACTCGCCACAGACCTCGAGAAGTTCAACGTCCACTCGTGACCGGCACCGAGCTTCACGCGCTGGGCAGTTGTGAACCGGCGTCAGTGGGATGTGAGGATCGGAGGATGTTTCGAGGAACTGGGCGCGACATCGCTTCGAACGGACCTGCCGAGTGGGACGGCGACGACTACCAGCGGCGCTTCGACGCGCTCGCGGCCTCCGGGGAGGACGTGCACGGCGAAGCCGATTTCGTCCGCTCCTTCGCACCTTCGAGCGCCCTCGACGCCGGCTGCGGAACGGGCCGCGTGGCCATCGAACTTGCTCGGCACGGCATCGAGGTGGTGGGAACCGACCTCGACCGCTCGATGCTGACCACCGCCCGGGACCGGGCCCCGCAGATCTCGTGGATCGAAGCCGACCTGGTCGAGCTCGACCTCGGCCGAACCTTCGACGTGGTGGTCATGGCCGGCAACGTCCCGCTGTTCACCCGCCCCGGCACCCAAGCGGCACTCGTGGCCAGCGTGGCCCGCCACGTGCGCCCAGGGGGTCTGCTCATCGCCGGTTTCAGCCTCGACCGCGGCTACGGGATCACCGACTACGACGCCCACACCGCAGTGGCCGGCCTGACGCTGACAGAACGATTCGCCACGTGGGACCGAGCCCCCTTCACCAACGGCGACTACGCGGTATCGGTCCACACCCGCTGAACCCGCGCCTACCGGGATGATCCTGTGGAGCTCGGAGAGCGAACTGCGGTGGCCGGTTGGATAGGATTGGTTTGGACGTGCGATCGGCGAGGCGGCAGGTGAGCGTGGAAGACAACCGAGGATCCTCGGTTTCGGGGGCCCAGACTCTCGACCGGGGGATCCGGGTCCTCTGGCACCTCGCCCGGCGTCCGGACGGCGAGACGCTGACCGAGATGGCGCGCTCGTTGGGGCTCAACCGCAATGCGCTGCACCGGATGTTGGAGGCGCTCACCGCGCACAACCTGGTCCGGCGGACCGAGGACAAGCGGTATCACCTGGCCCACGGTCTCGTGGAGCTGGCGTCGGCGGTGGACAGCGATCTGCGCGGCTTGGCCTACCCGGTCATGGCGGGGCTCGCCGACGCCGTCGATGCGACGGCGAACCTGATGGTGCCGGTCAGCGATGCCGAGGTGCAGGCGGTGCTGGTGGTCGAGCCGAGGCTCGCCGCGGCGCACATCGCGTTCCGGACGGGGCAGCGGCACGCGATAGACCGCGGCTCAGGCGGTATTGCGATCCTGGCTGGTCGGCCACCCCGCGATGACGACCCCGCCGAGGTGGTGGCGGCGCGCGAGCAGGGCTACGCCCTTTCCACCGGTCACGTGATCCCAGGCGTCATCGGGGTTTCGGTGCGGGTCGAGACACCGCCGACGATGTCGGAGGTCAGCATCGGTGTGTCGCTGGTCGATCCCGCTGCGGTCGAGAAGGTGGCGCCGCGGGTGGTGGAAGCAGCCCGCGAGGTGAGCGCGCAGCTGTTCGTGTCACGCTCGCGGGTGCGCTGAGGCCATCACTGCCGGTAGACCGGATCAGCGGTGTCCCTCCTGGACCGGCCCCAGTCTGGGTCGAGGCTATCGGTGATGGTTTGTGCGCGGACCTCGTCGAAGACGACGACCCGGTCGGCGATGCGCCACTGGCCGCTGCGCCGTTCGAACCGGTCCACGTAGCGGCATCGGATGATCGCCAGTTCCTGCTCGGTCGCACCGTCGACCGGCGCCTGCCTGAGATAGCAGAGGCAGTAGGACTCGACTTCGGCGGTGTCGGCCTCGGTGAAGTCGATGAGGACGTTGCTGATGAAGTGCTGTGACGAGTCGATCGTGGTGTGCCGCTGACGGATGTCCTCGACCAGCCCGTTGACCGGCCCGTGGTAGCCGCCGTGGTTGTCGATGGCGTCGGGGAAGTAGCAGTCCCGGATGCCGTCGTAGTCGAGGCGGTCCACCGCTCTCGCGTAGCGGAACAGGACCTGTTCGATGGCGACCCGATCGTCCGATGTGGTCATTCGGCGCTCTCCGTTTCGTTGATTCTTGGAGCCTGTCTTCGATCCTCGTTTTTGATCTTTTGTCTTCGATGCGCCGCCAGGCGCATAGCCCACCCTCGCAACTTGCACCGCCGCGGGTTCTCAGACGTCGCCACGTAGTGCTGCTTCCTGCCCGGCGAGCCGGCCGAGCACCAGGGCGTGGGCCACGGAGTTCCCGCCGCCCACGTAGCGTTCGCCCAGGATCCCGCCAGCCGCCTCACCCGCCGCGTACAGCCCCGGAACCACTCGGCCCTCGGTGTCGAGCACGCGGGCGCGGTTGTCGATGCGCAGTCCGGTGTGGGTGCACACCAGCTCGGCGGGGAGCATCCGGACGGCGTAGAACGGGCCGGTCGCCACCGGCGGCAGGTGCGGGTCGACTTGCTTGGCTGCCAACGATTCGTGCCGGAGGAAGTCCTCGTCGTGGCCCTGTGCGAACAGCTCGTTGAACCGCTCGACGCTCCGGATCAGGTTCGCCGCCGGTGCGCCGATCTGGGCGGCGAGCTCAGAAAGCGTGTCGGCGCACCGGACGGTGCCCTTGCCTACTTCGTCGAGGACTCGGTCCGCGGACCAGTCGGCGTAGCCGGGTGGCAGGCCGACGCGGGCCGCTTCGTCGAAGACGGCCCAGACGAATCCGCCGTGGTCCTTGAGGATTCCGGGGCTGACCGCGTACGGCGCGTCCTCGTCCATGCACCGGTGACCGTCGGAGTCGACGTGGATCCGGGACGCTGGCGGGAATCCGCTCTGCCAGTGGTGGAACCGCTGGAACTCGGCGGTGACCAGCAGCAACCCCCAGCCGTGGCCGAACAGCGACAGGTCGTGCTGCTCGGCCAGCGCGATGTGATCGCCCCGGCTGCCCGGGGCAGCGACGACGAACAGGCTGTCGCCCGCGATCCCGGCGTCCGGGAAGTACTCCTGGACCAGCTCGGGGTTCTGCGCCAGTCCGCCGCAGGCCACGACTACCGAAGGTGCGGTGACTTGGGTGTCGTCGACGACCACCCCGCTCACCGCCGACCCGTCGCGGAGCAGGTCGGTGGCCCGGCTGCCGAGCGCGAGATCGACCTTGAGCCGTTGGCGGGCCCGGTCCAGGGCCTGGACGAGCCCGTACCCCTGGTCCTTCGGCACGTGGCCGCGCCAGACGTCCTCGACACCGGCGCGCGTCAACCCCGGCATGTGCGCGTTTCGGGACAACTGAGCGGGAATCTCGACGCCGAGGTCGAGCAGCCAATCGATGAGCGTGCTCGACTGCTCGCAGAACATCCGCGTCGGCCCGGGAAGCACGCGCCACTGGTTGAGGTCCATGTAGTGCTGGAACATGCGTTCCGGCGAGTCCTCAACGCCTACCGCCCGCTGCACGCCGGTGGCCGCGGCGGTCAGCATCCCGGCGGAGAGCTGAGTCGAGCCGCCGATCTCGGCCTCGGATTCCAGCACCAGCACCCGCAGCCCCTGCTGCGCCGCAGACACCGCCGCAGCCAGTCCGGCGCCTCCGGCGCCGATGACGACGAGGTCGTAGTCGTAACTCATGGGTCTACCTCAGAACCTGTTTTTGAACTCGTTTTGCGTGGCGGTGCCGGTAGCGGAACCTCAGCGCCCGCCTGGACTGCGGGTGCCCCACTTTATGTATGCCAATACACGGCAGTGGGGCCGTCCTCGCCAGGACGAACGCTGAGAACCCGCGGCGGTGCAAGCTGCGAGGGTGGGCTATGCGCCTGGCGGCGCATCAAAAGCAAAGGATCAAAAACAGGCTCTCAGATGTGTTGGGAGCCGCCGTCGACCGGGATCACCGCGCCGGTGATGTACCGTGCGCTGTCGGACAGCAGGAAGTGCAGGGCGCCGAAGACCTCGATGGGTGCGCCGACCCGGCGCAGCGGCACAGTGCTGAGCGCGCGGTCGAGTGCCGCCGGATCTTCCCGCACCCATCGCGTCATCTCGGTGTCGATGAAGCCGGGCGCGATGGCGTTGACCCGGATGTTGTCCGGGCCCAGTTCCACGGCCATGCAGCTGGTCAGATGTCGCACGGCGGCCTTGGAGGAGTTGTAAGCGGCCCGGGTGACCCGCACCCGGACACCGGCGACCGAGGCCATGTTGACGATCGCGCCGCCACCGTTGGCGCGCATGTGCCGGGCGGCGGTCTGCGCACCGTAGACGACGCCGTTGACGTTGACCTGGTAGGTGGAAGTGATTTGCTCCGGCGGGATCTCGGTGAACTCGGCCTGGGGGAAGATCCCCGCGTTGTTGATCCAGAAGTCGACGCGACCGAACTCGTCGAGCGCGGCGCGCAGCAGACCGTCGTGGTCGGCGGGGTCGGTGACGTCGGCCCGGTGGCCGAGCACCCGCCCGCCGTCGGAGAAGTTTCCGTTGACCTGTTCGGCGATTTCGGGCGCACCCGTGAGATCGCCGGCCACCACGTGGATGCCGCGCCGGGCGAGCTCGGTGGTGAAGACCGCGCCCATGCCGCGGCCCGCGCCGGTCACGACGGCGACCTTGCCGACGAGTTCGGGGTAGTTCGCGGAGAGGGGGCTGGCGTCCGCGCGCGTCGGGTTGGCCTGGTCGTTCGGTGCCGTCATCGGGCTTCTCCAGGTGTTCGCAGGAAGAGGTGGTTCAGTCGCGGGTGACTGCCCGCTCGGCGATCAGCCAGAGCCCGCTGTGGCGGACGAAGCGGTCGTCGATGGTGGTGACCCGGTCGACGCTCACCGCGTCGGAGCTCGTGGTCCGCACGATGAGCAGGTTGGCCTTGACGAGGCACTCGTCCGCGCTGATCTCGCGATCGATGCAGACGTTGGTGATGATGTGGTGGGCGCGGGGGTTGTTCGCAGCGAAGGCGGCGGCGAACTCGGTGAGCGCTTCCCGGCCTTGGACCGGCTCGGGGTAGGTGGGGGAGCGGAACAGGCCGTCGGGGGTGAAGGTCTCAGCCCACTGCCGCGCCGCACCGCCGTCGATGGCGTGGGCCTGTTTTCCCAGCAGGTTCAGGATTTCGAGCAGCGGTCCGGTCATGAGCCGTCCTCGGCCAAAGCGGTGGTGATGCGGTGGTAGATGCCGCTGGACACCAGACCGCCGTCGACGACGAGCTCGGTGCCGTTGATGTAGGAGGCCTCGTCGGAGAGCAGGAAGGCGACAGCTCGGGCGACTTCCTCAGGAGACGCGACTCGACCGGCGGGAACGGACCGGAGGCTCTCGTCGACGAACCGGTTGTCACCGGAATGCAGCAGGGGTGTGTCGACCAGTCCCGGGTGGACGGAGTTCACCCGGACGCCCTCGGTCGCGAACTCCATCGAGGCCACTTTGGACAGTCCGCGCACTCCCCACTTGCTCGCGCCGTAGGAGGCCGAGAAGTACCCGACCATCCCGGCGATCGAGGACACGTTGACCACTGACGCGCCCTCGGCCCGTGCCAGCGGACCGGAGAGGAACTTCATGCCGAAGAAGACGCTGGAGAGGTTGATGTCCATGACCCGGCGCCAGTCGTCGACCGACGTCTCGGCGATGCCCTTCCGGAAGCTCACACCCGCGTTGTTCACCAGTCCGTGCAACGCTTTTCCGTCGAGTTCCGCCGCGAGTTCTTCCCAAGATGCGGGGTCGGCCACGTCGAGGTGGTGGGCCCGGCCGATGCCGCCTGCCGCGGTGATCTCGTCGGCGACAGCACGGGCGGCGGACAGATCGATGTCGGCGACCAGGACGTCGGCGCCTTCTCGGACGAGACCGAGCGCTTCGGCCCGGCCCATGCCGCTTCCGGCGCCGGTCACCACGATCCGGCGATCGCGAAATCTGGCTGTCACAGTTCGAGTTCCCTTCCCTTGGTCTCCTTGAGGAAGAACGAGGTGACGAGACTGATCAGGGCGCAGGCGACGAAGTACCCGGCTGGGGCGAGCTTGTTGCCCGTCGTGCTCACCAGCAGCGTGGCGATGAACGGTGCAGTGCCGCCGAGCAGCATGTTGGTCACGTTGTTGCCCAACGCGATTCCGCTGTACCGGAAGCGGGCCCGCAGCATCTCGGCGTACGTGGCGAACGAAACTCCGTTGACCACGGACACGCAGATGAACAGCACGGCCGGAGCCAGGATCGCCAGCGGTGCTGGGCCGTCGGCCATGAGCATGAACATCGGCACCCCGAGCAGCGCGCCGGCTGCGGAACCGCCTATGAACACCGGCTTGCGTCCGATGCGATCGCCGAGATATCCCGAGATCGGCAGGGTGATCACGCCCAGGACCATCGCGATGCACGTCGCGGCGAAGGCGAACTGGGGCGAGCGCTGCCCTGCGGTCTGCAGGTACGTCGCGGCGTAGACCGAAGCGATGTAGTAGCCACCGGTGATCAGCGCGCCGAGCAGGATGATGGTGAGTACCTGCCGCCAGGCGGTCGAAAGCACCGCGAACAGCGGGACTTTCACGACCTCGCTCTGCTGCTGGACGTCCTCGAACTGCTCGGTCTCGTCCAGCGAGTTGCGGATCCACAGCCCGACCAGGCCGATGACCAGGCTCAGCAGGAACGGGATCCGCCAGCCCCAGGCCTGGACCTGCTCGGCCGACAGCCCTGTGGTGAGCGCGAGTGCCATCAGGGAAGCGCACAGCGACCCGATGTAGGTGCCGGAGTTGACCATCGACGTCTGGAAGGCGCGCCACTTGGGCGGGGCGTGCTCGGAGACGAACGAGTTCGCGCCGCCGAGCTCGCCACCGGCGGCGAAGCCCTGCAGGCACCGCGACAGCGTCAGCAGCGTGGTCGCCCACACGCCGAGCGTGGCGTAAGTGGGCAGCAGACCCATCAGGGCGGTGGCCACTGCCATCAGCAGGATCGTCCAGGTCAGCGCCTTCTTGCGGCCGTACTTGTCGCCGATGTGGCCGAAGAAGATCCCGCCCGGAACCCGGAGGAAGAACGCCACGGCGAACGCGGCGAAGGTGCCGAGCAGGGCCGCGGTCGGATCGTCGTCGACGAAGAAGTGGGCGCTGATCATCGTCGCCATGTACCCGTAGATGCCGAAGTCGTAGTACTCGACGACGGTGCCCAGGATGGCGGCTCGGATGACCTTGGCGTGCGACTGCGCGGGCCGCGCGCCCGTTCTGCCAGCGACTGCGACGGAATTCTCCATTGAATGTCCTTCGGTGCGGTCCTCGCGGCCCTCGTCCGGGACGGATGAGCGCAGCAGTGCTCAAATAGTGAGCATTACGCCCACTAAATGGGAGTATATGGATCCGTCACGTCGCTTGGCAACGGTCAACGCAGCGCAACCGCGGGGCGCATGAAGGCCGCCGCTTCAAGCGCGCGCTGTGGCTCGTCTGGAACTTGTCCGCACGCGGCAACGGATTTCGCCTTCGACGCCCGACGTTCACCGGGGTCAAAGCGCACTTGTCGGCCAACTGCGCGGATAGGGTGATCGGATGGACCCGGAACGCTTGCTGGACGGACGGCTCAAGCTGCGTCATCTGGTGATGGTCGTGGCGATTGCCGAGCAGGGGAGCGTGGTCGGTGCGGCAGAGGCGCTCCGCCTGACGCAGCCGGGAGTCACGCGGGCGTTGCGGGAACTCGAAACCGCGCTCGGCCAGACCTTGTTCGAGCGAGGTCCCCGAGGTATGAGCATGACAGTGGAGGGCGAGACCTTTCTCTCGCACGCTCGGACGATCATCGGTCAGGTGCGGCAGGCTTCGCGGCATCTCGAGGAAGTGTCCGCCGCGGAGGTGGGTCGGCTCAACGTCGGAACCCATCTCGGCGGAGCGGATCGACTCCTGCCCCGTGCGATCCGCCGGCTGAAGTCGACTCGGCCGCGCTTGGTCGTCGAGGTGGTCGAAGCGCTTCCCGAGCGGCTGATCCCGCTGCTCCTCGACGGCAGCCTGGATCTCGTGATCGGCAGGGTGGACGTCGCACCGGACGACCCCCGCCTGCAGCGGATTCCGCTTCTCCACGAACAGATCCCGCTCGTCGTCCGCACCGGGCACCCGGCACTCGGCGAACCCGCGATGGGCCTCGCGGCGCTGCGCGATTTCCCGTGGATCTTCCCCCATCTCGAGACGAGAGCCGGCCGGGCGATTCTGACCGCGTTCTCGGACCGCGGTTTGGAGCTGCCCGAGGACCGGATCATCAATTCTTCGCTCTCAACGCCGCGAGCCCTGATCCTGGAATCCGACGCGATCGCGGTGCTGCCGTTGCACGTGGCGATGTCGGACAGCGGGCTTCGCGTGCTGCCCTGTCCGGATCTGGCGCTGGCGCGCACCGTTGGCGTGCAGTTCCCGGCTGATCGCCCGCTGACCCGCGCGGCCGACGTGCTGCTCGGCTGTCTTCGCGAAGAAGCCGTTGTCCTCGAGGTGTTGATGGACGATCAGCCGGGAACTGCGCTGGACTGACGATCTCAGCTGATCTGTCCGAGATCGATCTGGAGGAGATCGTCACCGACGATCACGGTGCCGGAGAATTCAGAACTGGCGCCCGCGTGGAACTGTTCATCGCTCACTCGCCCATCAGCGGGGTAGAGGTGTGTGAGAACCAGCCCGCGGACTTCGGCCTCAGCGGCGACTGCGCCGACGCCCGGGACGTGGTCGCTATCACCGGGGCGACCATGGCTCACCAGCGGGGTGTGAGCGGTCAGGAACTGGCGGCGGTAGGTGTCCGCCAGCGGTGTTCGTTCGTACATCGCGACAGCCTCTTCGACCGCAACGACCTCGTTGATCAGGACGTCCGCACCGGTCGCGATCGCGGTGAGGTTGGCGCACGGTCTGGTGTCCCCGCTGAACACGACGGAGCAGTGCGGAGTGTCGAACCGGTAGGCGAATGCCGGGAAGACGGGCGGATGATCCACCAGGGTGGCCGTGACCTTGACGTGGTCGTCCTCGAACACCGCGACGGGGTCCATCGGCGGGCTCGGGTTGGACACGTGCGCCCCGGCCGGAGTGGGCACCGCCTGGGGCACGATCATCGGGTTGCCGGTTTCGCCGGTGAACGCGAGCGGTGCACCGTTCGGCCGGCGCGTCGTGCGGATGGCGTTGTTGAGGTCGAAGGCGTAGGCCTGCTTGAGCAGGTCGGTCATCTCCACGATCCCCGGAGTGGGCTGATCGGGTGCGATCACGGGTGTGTCGGGCAGATCCGGCATTCCCGGTGCGCGCGACGAGTCGGGGCCGGACAGGTCGGCGCGGCCCGGTCCGAGGATGGGAATGCGCTGGCTGTCGGGCTGCCAGCTCGGGAAGTTCACGTTGAAGAACGTGAAGTAGTCGGCGATGTGGTCGCTGTGCAGGTGGGTGATGAACATGCCCCGCACCCGGGAGAAGTCCAGCCCGGCCTCGAAGAACCGCTGGATGAGTCCGGGACCGGCGTCGACGATGTAGATGACGCCGTCGACGACCAGCGCATTCGCGGCGGACACCCGAAGTTCCGGATGCGGTCCTGCCCGAGTTCCCAACAGCACCAGATGAGTGCCGGTGTCCGGCGGCGGAACCAGGCGTCGTTCGAGCCGGCCGGCTGATTTCGAGATCGTCATGCTCTTCCCCTGATCTGAACGGGACGTCGCGGTTCGGTGGTGAGAACGCTCAGGTGACGGTGCCGCGGGTGGCGTAGCGTTCGCTGCGCCAGACCTCGGATGACAGGACGTCGCGCAACACCACGACCGCGTCCCACACGTCGACGTAGCGCAGGTACAGCGGGGTGAAGCCGAAGCGCATCAGGTCGGGCGCGCGGAAGTCACCGATCACGTTGCGGTCGATCAGCGCTTGCATCACCGGATAGCTGCTCTCGTGACGCAGCGACACCTGGCTGCCCCGGGCGTCCGGGTCGCGCGGCGAGGCCACCTCGATGCCGAATCCGGCGCACTCCCGGTCGACGAGGTCCACGAACAGCGATGTCATCCGTACGCTCTTGGCCCGGACGGCATCCAGGTCGACGTGCCGCCACAACTCCAGCGCCTCTTCCAACGGGGCGTACGAGAGCAACGGCGGTGTGCCGCACCGGAACCGGTCGATCCCGCTTGCCGGCCGGTAGTCGGGGGCGAACGCGAACGGATCGGCGTGGCCGTTCCAGCCGGACAACGGCTGGCGGGCGGCGTCCTGGTGACGCGGTGCCACGTACACGAACGCCGGGGAACCCGGCCCGCCGTTCAAGTACTTGTAGGTGCAGCCGATGGCGAAGTCGGCGTTGCAGCGCGCAAGGTGGATCGGCAGGGCACCGGCGCTGTGGCAGAGGTCCCAGACGACCAGCGCACCGCGCTGCTGGATCTGCTCGGTCACGGCGGCCATGTCGTGCAGTGCACCGGTGCGGTAGTCGACGTGGCTGAGCACCACGACGGCCACCCGGTCGTCGAGCACCTCATCCAGCGAGGGGCCGCCGTCACCGATCAGGCGGCGCTGGTAACCGTCGAGCAGCGCGGTCGCACCCTCCATCATGTACAGATCGGTGGGAAAGCTATCCCTCTCGGCCACCACGACGTCGCGGCCGGGCCGCAGCGCCAGCGCAGCGGTGAACACCTTGAACAGGTTGATCGAGGTCGAATCGCACACCACCACCGAACTCGGTTCGGCGCCGATGACCGACGCGACTCGCTCGCCGAGGGCGGCTGGCTTGTCGAACCAGTCGGCGTCGTTCCAGCTGCGGATCAGTCCCTGGCCCCACTCCGAGTCCACCATCCGCAGCACCCGTTCGCGGGCCGCTCGTGGCAGTGGACCGAGCGAGTTGCCGTCGAGGTAGATCGTGCTTTCGGGCAGCACGAACTCCTCGCGCAGCGGCGCCAGCGGGTCGGCGGTGTCCAGGTCGGCGCAGGCCTTCCGTGCCGTCATGTCGTTCCTTTCCTGTTTCACTTCGGGAAGAGCGGGTCATGCAGGCGATCCGGAGGTTGCTGGAGCCGGAGTCGACGCGGCGGCCACCCGGCGGCGCCGCAGCCCCCACACGACGAACCCGGCGACGGTCCACACCAGCAGCGCGAGATCAGCCTCGATCGTCAGCTTGCCGATCAGCAGGTAGTCCTGCACCGCCAGCACTGCGACACCGATGACGACGGTCGTCAGGTGGATGCCGCGCCGCATGCGGAACGGCGCGGCAGCGTAGTGCTGCGGGTATTGGACGCGCAGTCGGCACGACGCGATGATCATGATGGCGATCACCGGCGTCAACGCGACCGACGCGACACCGGCGATGGCGGCGACGCTGAACCCGGCCAGCACGGGTGTCATGCCGATCGCGTAGAGCACGAGCAGCAACCAGTGCGGCGTGCCGAAGCGCTTGTTCACCGCGCCGAGACGAGCCGGGAACCAGCCGTCCCCGACCGCGGCCAGCATCGGCTTGGTGGCCGTCAGCAGCAGCGAGTTGATGTGCCCGATGACCGACACCATCGCGCCGCCGAGGACGAAGAACGCGAACCCGGCCGGGGAGAGGATGGTGTCGGCGACCAATGTCATCGGTTTCCCGGCCGTTCGTTCGGCACCCAGCACGCCGACCGACGGGATGGCCATCAGCACGTACAGCGCGACGGCGATGACGATGCCGCCGATCATCGACATCGGGATGTCACGGCCTGGCCGCTTCATCTCCCGACCGATCTCGGCCACCGCGCTGCTGCCGGTGACGGCGAACGTCAGCAGCGCGGCGGCGCTCAGCAGGTCGCCGGTGCCGTGCGGCGCCAGGTCGGTGAACGTCTCCCACTGGACCTGCGGCAGCCCGACACCGGCGTAGAGCAGGAACGCGGCGATCATGATCACGCCGAGGACGATCCCGATCCGGTTGGAGAAGGTCGAGCCGGCCAGATTCGTGAGGAAGAAGACCGTCATCGCCAGCAGTGCCAGTGGCCGCACCGGTATCGCAGGCGCCAGCGCGTGCACGTACTGCGCACCGGCCAACGCCATCAGGCTCAGCTGGACGGTGACCAGCACCGAGAACCACATCGTGGCGAAGCCCCACGTCGGGGAGAACAGCCGCGCCGCGTAGGTGTAACGCCCGCCGGTGACAGGCATGGCACTGCCCAGCGCGGCCAGCGGCAGCGAGTAGACGACGACAGCTGCGGCGGCGATGACGAAGGCGAGCGGCGCGCCGCCGCCGGTCAGCGCGATCGCGGTACCCATCAGCGCTATCACGCCGCCGCCGACGATCTGGTGGAACGAGACCCCCATCGCTTGCGGCAGCGTGATGGACCGCTTCAGGTTCGCCTCGACGTCGGGCAGCTGCTCGGTCGCCATCCTGCACTCCTACCTGCTCGGAGGAGACGGCCAGACCCCACCGAGTCCACAGCCGTCGTGGTCACGGTCACATCGTGACCACTCGGAGCAATGCTGACGAATGCCGAAACAGGTCGTAGCCATGCACGAACGGCATAGCGCCGGATGACGAAACTCCGGAAGGCCGGTGAGGATCAATGCGATCCCCACCGGCCCTCCGGAGGTGGCATCTGGCGGGCCATCGGCGGCTTGAATCGCGGAAATGCTTTCAGGAGAGGCCTTTTCGGATCTGATCAGGCGTTCGCGCCTCGCGGCTCTGGCGAGAGCCGCAGGAGATAGGTTTCGGAGGGCCCGCCTGCGTGGCGATCCCTCCCGTCGGGGACGTCAGGCGGGTTGCAGGATCTCTATGTCGTCGATCGCGAGGTGTACGTCGCCTCGTCGCAGTTCGGGTAGTAGGAGCGGTCAACGGGAAGTGCGTCAGGAGGCGACGCGGAAGCCGAGGTTGGCGCTGGAGCTGTCGGGGGTGTTGCTCGTGCGGGCGGCAGCGCGGTAGCGGTTGCAGTAGGAGTCGTGGCACAAGTACGAGCCGCCGCGCATCACCTTCGACGCGCCCTCGGCGGGGCCGGTCGGGTTGTGGCTCGCGGCGGGGGAGTGGTCGACGCCCCACCAATCCGCGCACCATTCCCAGACGTTGCCCGCGACGTTGTGCAGCCCGAATCCGTTGGGTTCGAAGGCGTCCACCGGCGCAGTGCCCCGATAGCCGTCCTCGGCGGTGTTCTTGACCGGGAACTGGCCTTGCCAGATGTTGCAGCGGTGCTCACCGTCCGGTGTCAGCTCGTCGCCCCACGCGAACCGTTTGCGCTCCAGCCCGCCGCGTGCGGCGTACTCCCACTCGGCCTCGGTGGGCAGTCGGGTGCCCGACCAGCGGCAGAACGCCACCGCGTCGTGCCACGATACGTGCACCGCAGGATGGTCCAGCCGTTCATCCACTGTGGATCCCGGTCCTTCCGGGTGCTGCCAGGACGCGCCCTGCGCGCCGCACCACCACGGTGCCGAATCCGGTCGCGGCGAATCCTTCCGCAGCGAGCCGGGGAGAAATCCGGCGAACACGTACGACCAGCCGAATCGCTCGGCGTCGGTGACGTACCCGGTCGCCTCGGTGAACTCGGCGAACTGCGCGTTGGTCACCGCGTGCACTGCGACCTGGAACGGTTTCAACGTCACCGGCCGCACCGGTCCTTCCCCGTCGGAGGGGAAGCTGTCCGGGTCCTGCGCGCCCATGTCGAAGGTGCCGCCCGGCAGGGACACCAGCTCCGGTGCACGCCCGGTGGCGGCCGGTTCCGGCGCGGAGTCGCGGGTCGTCGCGGCGTCGATGGCGGCGCGGCTGGGGCCGCAGCAGGAGTGGTCGGTGCTCACTCGTTCACGGTAAACCGCTGCTGGAGCCATCCCGCCTGGGGGATTCGGCGAAATTGGTTTCGCCGCGAAGTACCTGGGTATGGCAGGTCATTCGCAACGACCTGCGTGCCTCATGTGGATAGATGATCAGCGATCGCCGGCGAGTCCCAGTCGATGCGGTGGCCGTACATCCAGTCCATGGCGTCCGGGCTCGGCTTGCGCAGCTTGAACACCAGCGGCAGCACGTGCCGCATCACGGGGCCGAGTGTCTTGCCATCGCCGTTTCGCTTCCCCTGCGCCACAACGCGCTCCACCCGCGTCCGGCGCAATGACTCGTACGTCGTGAAGGCGGCGGGCACGCTGTCCGCGTCGCGCAGGCACTTCGCGAGCGTGACCGCATCTTCGATCGCCATCGACGCGCCCTGGCCCGATGCCGGCGAGGTGGCATGCGCCGCGTCGCCGATGATGATCATCCGGTCGCGGTGCCAGGTCGGCACCGTCGGGAAGTCGTAGGTGTTCCAGCCAGCGAAGAGCTTCTCGCTCGCGGCGACGAGTTCGCGGGCGGGACTGTCGGCGTCGGTGAACAGGTCGAGCAGCATGCTGCGCCACTGGTCCTCGCTGACGGCGGCCAGCTCTTCCTTCGACAGCTCCTTCGGCTGGCGGGGATTGGCGAACCACCACGCGTCGCCGTCGGGGTGGACGATGTAGCAGTAGAAGCAGCCGCGCCCGAAGGTCATGTGCATCTCGCCGGGCTCGGCGTCGAGCCGCAGTCCTCTGGCGTAGCCGCCGGTGTTGAGCAGCGGCACGTATCTCGGCGGCGGCGCGTTCGGGTCGATGATCGTGCGGACGGTCGAGCGCAGGCCGTCGGCGCCGATGAGCAGGTCGGCATGCGCGGTGCTGCCGTCGGCGAAGGTGGCGGTCACGCCGTCGCTCGTCGGCGCCGCGGTCACCAGCCGCTTGCCGTACTCGATCGGTATGCCGCGTTGTACGGCCTCGTCGCGCAGCGAGCCGTAGAGCGCGGCGCGGGTGATGGTCTGCGTGCTGGTCCCGTCGGGCAGCGCCGCGCCGAAGCCGAACTTCGCCATGGGTTTCTTCCCACCCATGCCGATGGACACCTTCGTGGTCGCGAACCCCTCATCGCGCACGACTTCGTGCAGGTCGAGCGTGCCGAGCGCGGCGATGCCGTTGACCGCCAGGGTCAGGAACGCGCCGACGCCGTCCGCGCCCCGGTCGTACGCCTCGTAGACGGTCGCGTTGATGCCGGCCTTCTGGAGTGCCATCGCGGTGACCGGCCCGGCCACGCCGCCTCCGATGATCAATGCGTTAGTCATATTATGACTATACATAAAATGACCTGCCGGGCAATGGGCGTTAAGGTCTGTTCCATGGCGAGGAGCAACCCCCGGCGGTCCGTGCTGGCACTCGTGCTGCTTTCCCTGCTGGCGGAGGAACCGATGCACCCGTACCGGATGCGTGAGGTGATCAAGGAGCGCGGCAAGGACCGGATCGCGAACGTGGCGCAGCGCAACAGCGTCTACCAGACGATCGACCGCCTGCTGCGTGCCGAGCTCATCGCCGTCCGGGAGACCGCCCGCGACGAGCGTCGGCCGGAACGCACGGTCTACGAGATCACCGATGCGGGCTCGGACGCGTTGCGCACCTGGACCACCGAGATGCTCGCGAACCCGGCCCGCGAGTTCGCGGAGTTCCCGGCCGCGCTCGCCTCGATCATGATCCTGACCCCGGAGGACGTGACGGCCGGTCTGGCGGAGCGGGCGGCAGACCTGACCGCCTCGCTGGCGGCCGACCGCGAGGCGCTCCAGGCCGTGCCGGAGCTGCCGCGACTGTTCCTCCTGGACGAGGAGTACTCGATCGCCCTACGCGAAGCGGAGTTGAAGTGGATCGAGGGCGTGCTGGCGGCGCTCCGATCTGGTGAGCTCACGTGGTCGGAGGAATGGGTCCGCGCGGTGGCGGAGAGGTTCGCCTAGATGTCCTCCGACGCTCCGCGCCCCGGTTTGGCGCGACGGCTCGGCACCGGTGACGCGGTGGTCATCGGGTTGGGGTCGATGATCGGCGCCGGTGTGTTCGCTGCGTTCGGCCCGGCCGCGAAGGCCGCCGGCAGTGGACTGATGATCGGCCTGGTGCTGGCAGCGGCCATCGCCTACTGCAACGCCGTGGCCTCGGCTCAACTCGCCGCAGCGCATCCGACCTCGGGCGGCACCTACGTCTACGGCCGGGAGCGGCTCGGCCCGTGGTGGGGCTTCGCCGCCGGTTGGGGCTTCGTGATCGGCAAAACGGCCTCGTGCGCGGCGATGGCCTTGACCATCGCCACCTACGCGGTTCCGGGTCCGGGTTGGCTGCAGAAGATCATCGCGATCGTCGCGGTGATCGCCCTGACCGCGCTGAACTACCGCGGTGTCACCAAGACCGCCGCGCTGACCCGAGTGCTGGTCCTGCTCAGCTTGATCGCGCTGGCCGTGGTGGTGGTCGGCATCTTCGCGAGCGGCGTCCACGTCGATCACCTCGGCGGCTGGGGCGCGGGTGGCCCCTACGGCATCTTGCAGGCGGCGGGACTGCTGTTCTTCGCCTTCGCCGGGTACGCGCGCATCGCGACGCTGGGGGAGGAGGTTCGCGATCCACATCGGACGATCCCTCACGCCATCCCGCTCGCCCTGGGCATCACCGTGATCGTCTACGCCGTCGTGGGGCTGGCCGTGCTCACCGCGTTCGGGCCTGACCGCCTGGCAGCAGCGACTGCTCCGCTCACCGAAGCCCTGCAGGCCACCGGTGCCGGTGCGCTCACCCCGGTCGTGCGGATCGGTGGCGTGGTGGCCGGCCTCGGTGCGTTGCTGACGCTCGTCGCCGGGATCGGCCGCACCAGCCTGGCCATGGCCCGCAACCGCGACCTGCCGGGCTGGCTGGCCGCCGTGCACCCCCGGTACCGAGTGCCGCACCACGCCGAACTCGTCCTCGCGGTGGTGGTGTGCGCGCTGGTGGCCACCACCGATCTGCGCGGTGTCATCGGGTTCTCCTCGTTCGGAGTGCTCGTCTACTACGCCATCGCCAATGCCTCGGCCTGGACGCAACCCGCTGAACAGCGCCGGTGGCCGCGCTGGCTCAACATCGCCGGTCTCCTCGGCTGCCTGGTCCTGGTCGCCACCCTGCCCTGGCAATCGGCCCTGGCCGGCGTCGCCGTCTTCGGCGTGGGACTGGCCGCACGCGCCATCGCGCTCGCCCGTCGCTGACCAGCCCGCGCGCGTCAGTTGCCGACTGGCGTTGGCCAGTCTTCGGCGAGGACGCGTTCGATGTTGCGTTCGGCGAGGGCGGTGATCGTGACGAACGGGTTCACGCCGGTGCTGCCGGGGATCAGCGAGCCGTCGGTGACGTAGAGGCCGGGGTAGCCGCGCACCCGCCCGTAGCCATCGGTGGCTTCGCCGAGCACGAGACCGCCGAGCGGGTGGTAGGTGAACCGGTTCTCGAACTGGCGGGTGTCACCGAAAAGATCTGTGCGGTAGATGGTTCCGTTCGCGCAGTTGATCTTGTCGAACAGCGCCTTCGCCTGCTGGATCGAGAGCTGCCCCTGCTCGGCGTTCCAGTGCAGGCGTGCGGAGTCGCTGGCGGGGTCGTAGCTGAAGTGGCCGCGTTCGGGATTCTTCGTGATCGCCAGGTAGAGGCTGACCCACAGTTCGGCACCGGCCGGAAGCGGCGCGATTTCGGCGAAAACCGGGTGCTCGGGGTCCTCCCAGGAGTCGATGCCGAGCGCTGGCATCCCGGACTGCGTGATTCCAGTGGTGTCCCAGACGTGGTTCGCGCGGCCGAGCATGACGTTGCCGTTCGGGCCCCAGCCCTGCCCGATCTCCGCGCCGAGTCCCGGCAGAGTCCCGGTGTCACGCGCGCGCAGCAGCAGTTCGGTCGAGCCGAGGCTGCCCGCTCCCAGGAAAAGTCGCTCCGTGGCGATCTCCAGCCGCTCAACGATTTCGCCGGATTCGTCGCGCCGGTTCACTGCGAGCACGTAGCCGCGGGTGTCGTCGCGGCGGATCGCCCGAACCTCGTGCAGCGCGCGAATGGTCACGTTGCCCGTGCCGAGCGCATCGGCGAGATAGCTCTTGTCCAGCGAGCGTTTCCCGTGGTTGTTGCCGTAGATCACCTCGCCGACGAGTGCCGAGCGGGGGACCTCGCCCGCTTCTTCTCGGCGCAGGTAGTCGAAGTCGTAGACGCTGGGCACGAAGGTCGTCTTCAGCCCCGCCCGGTGGGCGTGCTCGCGTGACAGCCGGGCGTACTGGTAGGAGTCGCAGGTCTCGAACCAGTCGGGGTCGACGTGGTTGACCCCGAGCGTCGCGGTGGCACGCGGGAAGTACTTGCCGTACATCTCCTCGGCGTCGACGGCGGAGAGGATCTCCTCGAAGTAGTTCCGCTTGGGCACCACGGCCATGGCTCCGTTGACCAGTGAGCCGCCACCGACACCGCGGCCGAGGTAGACCGACATGTCGCCGTGGTCGACGCGGTCGAGCACACCCGGGTAGCGAGCGATGTCGTGGTTGATGACGTCCATCCACAGGAACGACGCCAGCGGTGCCAGAGTGCGGTCCTTCAGCCACATCGCGCGCCCGTCAGGTCGCAGCATGTTGCAGAAGACGTTGCCGTCGTCAGCGGGTGTGTCCCACAGCCTGCCCATCTCGAGCATCACCGTGGGGATGCCCGCCTCGCCGAGGCGCAGCGCTGTGACGGCGGCGCCGTAGCCCGTGCCGACGATCACGGCCGGCACGGTGCCACCGGTGCGCGTCGCGGCCAACGCCGTCGCCGTGGAGATCGTGGTGAGACCGAGCAGGGCAGCGGAGTTCAGGGCGGCGAAACCGAGAAAGCGCCTGCGAGACAGAGGGGAGGCCACGATCGCCATGGTCACCTCGCGGCGGCATGGCGGCAATCACCAATCTGAATCTAATTCGCGCTAGCAGGGCGAACGTGAATGATTTTCACCCGCCCGCATGAGTTGATCGGTGATGTCGACTGCGCCGGCCGACCCGACCGTGGTGCGCGCGATGCCCGAGCAGCCGCGGGTGGTGCTGCTGAAGCCGTTGGTCAGCTCGCCGTTGATCGAGGTCGGGGAGTTCACCTACTACGACGATCCCGATGATCCGACCGCTTTCGAAACCCGTAACGTGTTCTACCACTACGGGCCGGAGAAGCTGGTGATCGGGAAGTTCTGCGCGTTGGGCGAGGGCGTGCGGTTCATCATGAACGGAGCCAACCACCGCATGGACGGCCCGCCCACGTTCCCGTTCCCGATCATGGGCGGTTCCTGGTCGGAACACTTCGACCTCATCTCCGGCCTGCCCGGACGCGGCGACACCGTGGTGGGCAACGACGTCTGGTTCGGCTATCGGTCGACGGTGATGCCCGGTGTCCGGATCGGTCACGGCGCGATCATCGCGTCCGGGGCCGTCGTGGTCGACGACGTCCCCGACCACGGCATCGTCTGTGGTAACCCCGCCAAGCTCATCCGCCGCCGCTACTCCGATGCGGACGTCGATCGACTGCTCGCCCTGGCCTGGTGGGACTGGCCGCTCGAGCACCTCACCGAACACATCCGCACGATCATGTCCGGCAGCATCGACGACCTGGAGAACGCGGCACCCGCGCTCCCACCCCGCTAGTCCACGCGGACGTCCGAAAACCGCCCACTGCAAGCACTTCCGAATCGAGCCATCAGCATGCTTGCTTCCTCGCGTTCCGGCCCGTTGGCCGACTGGCTGCGCGGCCACGGGAGCGGCTCGAGCCCGGAACCCGTGTCGTGCTGGGGCAGCACCTGCACAGCGCCCTGGGCGAGGGCTACTTCGCCCTCGGCTTGACGAGCATCACCGGCCACACAGCGGAGATGCGCCGCGATGAGGAAACACGCTTCGGTTTCGCCATCGACGACACCGCACTGCAGCCACCTGAACCCGGCAGCGTCGAAACCGCCTTCGCCGACGCCGACCTCGGGCTCGGCATCGCCGATCTGCGCCGGGCACGCCGCGAGGTCTCCGGAATCGCCGGCCCTGACCGAATCCGGCTGCAAAGCACCTATCTGCACACGCCGGTCCTGGAAGCGTTCGACGGCATCCTCGACACTCCGAGATCCACCATCGCCGACGACCTCCACATCTGAGAATCCCGGTGGGATCGAGGGACATGATGGCGAGGTGGACGCATATGAGTGCGGCTTGCTCGTTGGAGAAGTGACCGTGGGCCTTCACCGCCCGGCGGATGCGGGCGTTGACGCTCTCGAGGCGTTGGTGGAGCAGACGACCCGCCGGATCTCGGTGTCGAACGCCGAGAACGGCACGAACTCTGTTCAAGCGCCTGATCGCCCCTTTGCGCCGTACTCCGGTCGCCCCCCGTTCTGTGGAGGCGCGAGCGACTGCCACCGGGCCGAGCGCAACTGGTCGCTGGACTGATCGACGCTGCTGTATTGACATTAACGTCAACGTCAACCACTGTGGTGGCGATCACGTGGCGCAAGTCCGGAGGGAACTGCATGACCACATCCATCCCGGGGGGCGGCCGTCGCCGGCACCTCCGCGCAACGCCGGGAGACCACCCCGGCATCAGTGCGCGACGACCCGAACGCGGTGACCGGACGCGTCTCGCCGACCCGCTGATGTCCTCCTTCCAAACGCGCGCTGAAGGTCAACACCGACGTCAAGACAATGGGGTCGTGACGACAAGTGACGCTCAGGAGCGCGCGCGGGCCAATCGTCGAGAGACGTCCGGACCCCGGCGAGAGGAACTGCTCGCGGCCGCGGCCGCATGCTTCGACGATCTCGGCTACACAGCCACCACGGTCGAGGTGATCGCGGCCCGTGCGCAGACCTCGCGACCCACGTTCTACGCCTACTTGCGCTCAAAGGACGAGGCGTTCCTCGCGGTCGCCGAGCAGGTCTGCGCCCAGCTCGAGTCCGCGCAGCAGCTGGACGAGATCGAGTCCCTCCCGCCTGCCACGGTGCTGCGGGCGACCACCCGCGCCTTCGCTGAGGCGATCTTCGCCAATGGGTCGCTCGTGGCGATGATCGACAGCCGTGCCGGGGTCGATGCCGGGGTGGACGCGCTGTGGAGCACGCTGCGGCGCCGACTGGTGCGGCGCTTCACCAACTACCTGTCCGGACTGGACCCGGCCACGATCGATCCCTGCGCGCCGCCCCAGCGGCTGGTGTCGATGCTGATCGATTCGATCGTCCACGGCGCCGCCCGCCTCGGACACGCTTCCGACGAGGACCGCGAGCGGTTCATCAACGATCAGATCCGCCTGACCGAGCGTGCCGCCGGCGTCGCCGCCGACGCGCGCCCGGAACCCTAGGAGGCCCGAATGCCGTTGTCCCGCCGCGACGCCGCCCTCGCCGAGGTACGCGACCTGCAGATGGCCAATTGGCCGGACCAGGTGCCGCGCGCCGTCGTGTACCCCGTCGAGGTGCCCGGCCTGCCCGAGTACCTCCGGCACTGGGCCGTCACCCGCCCGGACACCGTCGCGATCTCGTTCTACGGGCGAGACATCACCTACGCCGAATACGACGAGCTGAGCGACCGATTCGCCGGCTGGCTCGCCGAACGCGGTGTGGCGCCGGGAGACCGGGTCGGTGTGTTCCTGGGCAACTGCCCCCAGTTCCTCATCGCGATGGTGGGCATCCTCAAGGCGGGCGCGGTGCACGTGCCGATCAACCCCATGTTCCGCGGCCACGAGCTCCGGTACGAGCTGGAGGACGCGGGGGTGACGGTGCTTCTGGCGCAGGACTCGTTCGCTGACCTCGTGGAGTCGGTGCGCGGCGATACGCGCGTGCGGCACGTGGCGTTCACCGGGCTCGCCGACCTGCTCACGACCGAGCCCGACGTACCGGTGCCGTTCGACCTCACCGCTGAGCGGTCGGACTGGGCCGAGATCAGCGCCTCGGCGCGCGCCGAGGCACGGCCGAGCGACCCCGACGCGCTGGCGGCGCTCAACTACACCGGTGGCACCACCGGGTTGCCGAAGGGCTGCGAGCACACCCAGCGGCACATGGTGTACACGGCTGCGACCGCCAGCGTGGCCGGGGGGACGCAAGTGGGCGATTCCGGCGTCGTGTCGCTGAACTTCCTACCCGTGTTCTGGATCGCCGGCGAGGATTTCGGCGTTCTCAAACCGCTGGTGAACGGCCAGCAGCTCGTTCTGATGACGCGCTGGGATCCCGCAACGGCCGTTTCCCTGATCGAGCGGCACGGCGTGACCGACGTGGTCGCCACGGTCGACAACTACGTGGAGCTGATGGATCTGCCGGGGTTCGACGGCGCGCGGCTGTCGTCGCTGCGCAACGCGCTTGCGGTCTCGTTCGTGCTGAAGCTGACCCCGGAGGTCCGGGCGCGGTGGCAGGAAGCGACCGGCGGCATCCTGCGGGAGGCATCGTACGGAATGACCGAGACGCACACGGCCGATACGTTCACGCTCGGGTTCCAGGACGGCGATCGGGACTTGCACGCCGACCCGGTGTTCTGCGGCCTGCCTGTTCCGGGGACGGACGTTCTGATCGTGGACGACTCAGGCGATCCCGTGCCGGTGGGCAGGTCGGGTGAGATCATCGTGCGGAGCCCGTCGATCTTGACCGGCTACTACGGTCGGCCCGACGCGACTGCGGAGACGATCCGCGACGGTTGGCTGCACACCGGCGATGTGGGCCGGCTCGACGAGTGGGGCGCCCTGCATTACCTGGCGCGCGCCAAAGAGATGATCAAGACCAACGGGATGAGCGTGTTTCCGTCCGAGGTCGAAGCCTTGCTGCGCTTGCACCCGGCGATCGAGTCGGTATCGGTGGTGCCCCGGCCCGACCGCGCGAAAGGCCAAGTGGCGGTTGCCTTCGTGGTGGTGGCGGAGGGCACCGCCACGAGTGACGACCTGTGCGCGTGGGCGAAGGACAACATGGCCGGGTACAAGGTGCCCGATTTCGAGATCGTCGAGCAGCTGCCGATGACTGCCACGGGCAAGGTTCGCAAGGGCGAACTGCTCGACCGAGCCGCAGAACTGCCCGTCGCCCGTGACCGCGCGTAAACGAAGGTGTTCGTGACGATGAAGAAGCTGCTGATCGCCAATCGTGGCGAGATCGCGCTGCGCGTTGTGCGCACTGCGCGCGAGATGAGGGTGAACACCGTCTCCTTGTACGCGGAGGACGACGGGGACACCCCGCACGTTCACGCGGCCGACGAGGCGTTTCCGCTGGTCGGCGCCGGCCCGGCCGCCTACCTCGATCACGCGGCGGTGCTTGCCGCGGCCGCACGATCCGGCGCCGATGCGGTGCATCCCGGATACGGATTCCTTTCGGAGAACGCGGAATTCGCACGGGCCTGCGCGGCAGCGGGAGTCGACTTCGTGGGCCCGGATCCGGCGGTCCTGGACACCCTGGGGGACAAGGTGTCGGCCCGCGCCGCCGCGGTCGCGGTAGGCGTGCCCGTGCTGCCCGCCACAGTCGGTGCCGCGACGGCCGATGAGGTGCGCGCGTTCTTCGCCGAGAACTCGGGCGGCATCATGATCAAGGCGCTGGCCGGTGGTGGCGGGCGCGGCATGCGAGTGGTTCGCGACGCCGCTGCGGTGGACGAGGCCTACCGGGCATGCGCCGCCGAGGCTGATCTGGGCTTCGGGAACCGGGAGGTGTTCGCGGAGGCCCTGTTCGACGATGCCCGGCACATCGAGGTCCAGGTGGTCGCGGACGGCACGGCCGCCCTGGCGCTCGGTGACCGGGACTGCAGCGTGCAACGGCGGCACCAGAAGCTGCTCGAGATCGCACCCGCGGCCGACCTGGTGCCCGACGTGCGTCGCGGCCTGCACGAGTCCGCGGTGCGGCTCTGCGCGAGCCTCGGGTACCGCGGTCTGGCCACGGTGGAGTTCCTGGTGCGGGGCGAGGAGTTCGCGTTCCTGGAGGTGAACCCTCGAATCCAGGTGGAGCACACCATCACCGAGGAGGTCACCGGTGTGGACCTGGTGGCAGCACAGCTCGCACTCGCAGACGGTGCCGGACTGCACGGCCTCGCGCTCCCTGATGGCGTCGTGGCGGACGCGTCCGGCGTGCGGGGCGAACCCGCAGCCACCGCGAGTGCAGCGGTGCAGGCCCGGGTGAACCTGGAGACGATGACCGCCGACGGCGGCGCGACCCCGACCGCGGGCGCCCTCACGACGTTCACCCCGCCGACCGGGCCGGGGGTCCGCGTGGACACCTTCGGACTGCCGGGCCTGGTCGTGAGCCCGCGGTACGACTCTTTGCTGGCCAAGGTGATCGCGCGGGCGAGAACCCACACCGCCGCCCTTGCGAAGCTCGACGCGGCCCTGGGCGAGTTCGCGATCGAGGGCGCCGCCACGAACATCCCCTTCCTGCGCGCCCTGCTGGAGGACGGCGAGCTGCGCGCAGGTCCCGTGAGCACCACGTTCCTGGCGGGAAGCATGGAACGGCTGGTGGCCGAAGCGGGCGCGACCACCTCCGTCCCCTCGTCCTCCGTCGCCGCGTTGGAGCTGCGGCCGGGAGAAGAGGCGGTTCGCGCCCCGATGGCGGGCACCGTGGTCGCGGTTACCGCCGAAGGCGAGGAGGTGCCTGCGGGCGGCCAGCTGGCCGTGCTGGAGGCCATGAAGATGGAGCACGTCCTGGCCGCCGATCACGCGGCGCGAGTGGTGCGCGCGCTCGTGCCGCCGGGTCGCACGGTGGCGCCGGGCGATCCGCTCGTGGTGTACGCGCGGACCCGCGCGGTGGAGGCCGAATCCGCATTCGAGCTCGACCTGGACTCCTCCCGGCCAGATCTCGACGAGGTGCGCGAGCGGCAAGCCATCACCCAGGACTCGGCACGTCCCGAGGCCGTGGCCAAGCGTCACCGACTCGGTCGTCGGACGGCGCGCGAGAACATCAGCGATTTGGTGGACCCGGGCAGCTTCGTCGAGTACGGGTCCTTGGTGCTCGCTGCCCAGCGCCGCCGACGGTCCGAGCAGGACCTGATCACCAGCACTCCGGCCGATGGCCTGATCGGCGGCATCGCGACCATCGGCGCGGATCGGTTCGGTCGGTCGGCGGCCGAGGCCGTGGTGCTGTCGTACGACTACACGGTGCTCGCTGGTACGCAAGGATGGCGCAACCATGCCAAGACCGACCGGATCCTGGGGGTGGCACGGGACCGGAAGGTGCCCGTGGTGCTGTTCGCAGAGGGCGGTGGCGGGCGACCCGGCGATACCGACATGGATATCGTTGCGGGGCTGGATGTTCCGACGTTTCGGCTGCTGGGTTCGCTGCGCGGCGGTGCGCCGACGGTGGCGATCGTCTCCGGGCGCTGCTTCGCCGGGAACGCCGCGCTGGCCGGCGCCTGCGACGTCGTGATCGCAACCCCCGATGCGAACATCGGCATGGGCGGGCCCGCGATGATCTCCGGCGGTGGGCTGGGGGAGTACCGGCCCGAGGACATCGGTCCCATCGACGTGCAGCGCCGCAACGGGGTCGTCGACCTGGTCGCGAAGGACGAGGAGCACGCCGTCGACCTGGCGCGCCGATACCTCTCGTACTTCCAGAGCCCGCTCTCCCCGGGCGAGGGCGTGGCATGGGAGGCACCGGATCCGCGCCTCGCCCGGCACGTGGTGCCCGAGAACCGGCTGCGCGCGTACGACGTCCGCACTGCCATCGATGCCATCGTCGACGTGGGCTCGGTGCTGGAGCTGCGTCCGGACTACGGCGTTGGCATCGTGACGGCGTTGGTCCGCGTGGAGGGCGTCGCGTACGGCCTGGTGGCCAACAGCAGTCACCACCTGGGCGGCGCGATCGACGCCGAGGCCGCGGACAAGTTGGCCGAGTTCCTGACGCTCTGCGAGTCGGGTGGGCTTCCGATCGTTTCCCTTTGCGACACACCAGGTTTCATGGTCGGACCAGAGGTGGAGAAGGACGCGGTGGTAAAGCGCTTCGGCGGACTGTTCGTCCTCGGCGCTCGCTTGACGGTGCCGTTCGGCGCAGTGGTGCTCCGCAAGGGCTACGGCCTCGGGGCGATGGCGATGACCGGCGGCTCCTTCCGGGCCCCTCAGTTCACCGTGGCGTGGCCCACCGGCGAGATCGGCGGTATGGGCCTTGAAGGGTCGGTCCGGTTGGGATACAGCAAGGAACTCGCGGCGGCGCCCAACGAGGCCGCACGCCAGCAGCTGTACGAAGACTTGGTGGCCGAGGCCTACGAGCGCGGACGCGCGTTGCGCGCGGCTACCACCTTCGAGCTGGACGATGTGATCGATCCGGCTGACACCCGGCGCTGGATCAGCACGCTGCGGCCCAGCGGACGACCCCACCGAGGCACCGATACGTGAGACCGGGAGTTCGACCGCCAGGCGTCGACGCCTGGCGGCCGAACCAGACCCCAGTAGAGGCTCTTCTGGCGGGTGTACTGCAGGATCGCGTCGCGGTCCTTGTCGGTGCCGACGCCGCTGGCCTTCATCCCGCTGAACGGCGTGGTGATGCTGAACTGCTTGTAGGTGTTGATCCACACGGTGCCCGCGTCGATGCGCCGGGCCACTCGCCAGGCCCGCCGGTAGTCGCGGGTCCAGATCGCGCAGGCCAGGCCGAAGATCGTGTCGTTGGCCTGCGCGATCAATTCGTCCTCGTCGCGGTAGGGCAGCACGACGCCTACCGGGCCGAAGATCTCTTCCTGGCACGTGCGCGCGTCGTTGCTCAGTCCGTCCAGCACCGGCGTTTCGCTCGGCTACCAGATGGGCGCGCTCATCGGTGGCGGCTTCACGCCGCTGTTCGCCGTCTCGGGCTCCCCGTCGAGCACTCCGCTGGCCGTGCTGGCCGGTGCCTGCGGCCTTGTGACGCTGCTGGCCATCTGGTGGACCAGCGAAACCGGCGGTCGTGACCTGGCTGCGGAGGTCAAGACGCGCACTCCGGTGTCGAACTGACGAGGCCGACGACATGAGCGGGTCCGCCGTATTCTCGCGGTCGGACCCGTTCCGGCGGACTACTAGGAGGCTTTCGGTGGAAACCCGACGACTCGGTGGTGATGGCCCGGCGCTGTCGGTGGTGGGCCTGGGCTGCAACAACTTCGGTATGAAGCTGGACCAGCAGGCCAGCGCCGAGGTGATCGGAGCGGCCCTGGACGCGGGTATCACCCACCTCGACACCGCGGAGATGTACGGCGAGGGGCGCTCCGAGGAGTACATCGGGGCCGCGCTGGGTGCGCGACGCGACGAGGTCGTGATCGCCACGAAGTTCCTGCCTCGCCCCAAGGACGAGCCTTACACGCCCGGGGCGCTGCGCAAGCGCATCCTCGACGCCTGCGAAGGGAGCTTGCGTCGGCTCGGCACCGACCGGATCGACCTGTACTACCAGCACTACCCCGACCCGGAGGCGCCGGTCGACGAGGTGTTGGAGACGCTCGACGAGCTCGTCAAGCAGGGCAAGGTGCTCCACGTCGCCTCGTCCAACGTCAGCGCGGAGCGGATCGCGACGGCGGCGAACGTGTCCGCTGAGCGCTCGTTGCCCCGCTTCTGCGGCACCCAGATCGAGTGGAACCTGCTCTCGCGCGAGGTCGAGCAGAGCATCGTTCCTGCGGCGCGGGACAACGGGCTGGGCGTGGTCCCGTACTTCCCGCTGGCGTCCGGGATGCTCACCGGCAAGTACCGCCGGGGCAGCAGCTTCCCGGCGGGCTCGCGGTTCGACGCGATGTCGTACTTCGCCGACAGGTTCGTGAACGACGAGAGCTTCGACCGGGTCGAGGCGCTGACCGCGTTCGCCGAGGAGCGCGGGCACTCGATCCTCGAGCTGGCCGTGGCGTGGCTGGCCGCGCAGGACGGTGTCGCGTCGGTGATCACGGGCGCCACCACGCCGGACCAGGTGCGTGCGAACGCCGCCGCCGCGAACTGGACGTTGACCTCGGCGGACCTCACCGCCCTGCCCTGATCGGCAGTGGTCAGACGCCGAAGCCGCCGTCCACGTCGAGTTTCTGGCCGGTGATGAACTTCGCCCGGTCCGAGGCGAGGAAGCAGGCGGCTTCGGCGATGTCCACCGCGCTGCCGAAGGTGCGCAGTGGGATGTTGCGCTTGGTCACTTCCAGCGCGCGTTCGTTCAGGTCGCCGTTGGCCATCAGGTCGGCGGCCATGCCGTCGGTCAGCATGCCGGGGCCGACGCAGTTCACGCGGACGCCGAACCGGCCTTCCTCGGCAGCGAGTGCTCGAGCTGTCGCTTCGACGGCGCCCTTCGGCCCTGCGGACAGGCCGTCGCGGACCGGGTAGCGGTGGGTGGCCGCAGTGGTGATCGCGACGATCGAACCTCTGCTGGCGCGCAGTGCGGGGAGCGCGGCGTGCACGAGGTTGAAGAACGCTTCGGCTTCGGCGGTGAGGTGTTCGGCGAAGTCGGCGGGTTCGACCCTGGAGAGGTGGACCTGCCGAACCAGGGGACCGGCCGCGTGCACGAGGGTGTGGATCGCGCCGAAGCGCTCGACGACACCGTTCACGTAGGTCTGGCACTGCTCGGCGTCGGTGAGGTCGAGCTTGTCCGCCACCGCGCCAAGCTCTCCGACCAGGCTTTCGGCTGCTCGTCGGTCGCTGCGGTAGGTCAGCGCGATCTGGGAGCCGCGTTCGGAGAGCATCCGGCAGATCGCGCTGCCGAGACCGCCGGTACCGCCGGTGACCACCGCGACGCCGGGTTTGTCCTGGAAGTCCTCCATGGTCGTCCTTCCCCGAAAGCTGTTGCTGCGACTGGTGTTCCGGTCCACTGACCGGAAACGGTCTCGCTCCGCCGGTTGCCGGGGTGTATGGCCCCACAGCACCAAGCGCTTGCTAGGTATCAGAAGTCGTTGCAGAAGAAGATCATCGGCCGGTGCTCCGCCAGTCGCTCCACTTCGAGGAGGCGTCCGACGACGATGTCGTGGTCGCCCGCCGCGACCGTCGGTTTCGTCGAGGGCAGTGGCGGTGGCACATCATGCCACAAAGGCATATCGTGTACTTACGCAGCGAAGTCGACGAGGACGTGGAGTGAGACGTGAACCGTTACGAAGGTCGGCGCGCACTCATCACCGGGGCTGGCTCGGGCATCGGTCAGGCGACCGTGCTCCGCGTGCTGGCTGAAGGCGGCAGCGTCGTGGCGGCGGACATCAGCGAGCAGGGCCTGGCGGACACCGTGAAGAAGGCCGGTGCGGACGCCGACCGGCTCACCGCGCTCGTGTTCGACGTCTCCGACGAGGAGTCGGTCAAGGACGTCGTCGCCAAGGCGGTCTCCGCGCTCGGCGGCCTCGACGTCCTGGTCAACGCGGCCGGGATCCTGCGTTCCGCGCACAGCCACGAGGTGACCCTCGCGGACTTCAACAAGATCCTCTCGGTGAACCTGGTGGGCACCTTCCTGGTGATCCGCGAAGCCATCCCGGCGCTGCTGGAGGGCAACGGCTCCTCCGTGGTCAACTTCAGCTCCACCTCGGCGGTCTTCGCGCACCCCTACATGGCGGCCTACGCGGCGAGCAAGGGCGGCATCCAGTCCATGACGCACGCCCTCGCCAGCGAGTACGCCAAGCGCGGCATCCGCTTCACCGCGGTGCAGCCCGGCTCCATCTCGTCGGGCATGACCGACGGCAGCGGCGCCAGCCGGTCGAGCGTGGGCCCGGGCCTGCCCGAGGACGCCGACATGTCCCTGTTCGCGAAGCTGGGCCCGGCCATCGGGAACGGCTTCGCCGGTCCGGAGACCGTCGCGTCGGTGGTGGCCATGCTCGGCTCCGAGGACGGCAAGTTCATCACGGGCACCGAGGTCCGCATCGACGGCGGGACGCACTTCTGATGTCGCTCGCGCACGACGCATAGACCCCGGAATTCCCCAGCGCATGAGACTGGGGTGAATCACCCGCTGGTCAGGACGGTTTTTCCCAGGGCACGATTGCTGGCGAGCTCCTCGAGGGCTTGCGGCATGTTGTCCACAGAGGACTTCCGGGCCAGCGGGTTGATTCGTTTTTCCAGCGCCAGCTCGAAGAGGTCGTCCTGGGCCGCCCGGACCAGTTCGGGTTGGTGCTCCAGGTAGAGCGACCAGTGCAGGCCGAGAACGCTGTAGTTCTTGACGAAGGCGTGGTCGAGGCGCGGTTGCGGGATCGTGCCGCTGGCGAAGCCGATCAGCAGGATGCGGCCTTCGAAGGCGATGTACTTCGTCGCCTGTCGGTACGCCTCGCCGCCCACTGATTCGAAGACCACGTCGGCGCCGTGCCCGTCGGTGATCTCGCGGACCGCTTCGATCACGTCCGTGCTGCTGCGGTCGATGACGTTGGTGGCGCCGAGCTCGCGCACGGTCGCCGCTTTGCGCGCATCGGACACGATCGCGATGACCTGCGCACCCGCTGCCACCCCGAGCTGCACGGCTGCTGTGCCGACTCCACCAGCCGCGCCGGTGACGACCAGCACTTCTCCCGGTTGGAGTTGGGCACGGCGGTGCAGGCCGAGCCATGGCGTCAGGTAGGTCAGGTGCAGGGCTGCGGCCGTGACGTCGTCGAGGTCCGAGGGCACGGCGAACGACGAATGTGCTTCCAGCAAGGCGAATTCAGCGAATCCGCCGTGCGGCAGGACCGGTCGGCCGACGACGCGACGGTGCAGCAGCTCCGACGAAGATCCAGGCCCGACTCGGTCGACGACCCCGCACAACTCCACGCCCGGCGTGAACGGAAGTTCGGGTTTCGCTTGGTACTTGCCCCGGCACAGCAGCACGTCGGCGAAGTTGCACGCGGCCGCCGTCACACGGACCCGGACCTGGCCGGGACCGGGTTCCGGTGCAGGAACCTCCGCGGTGGCCAGGACCTGCGCCGGTTCGCCCAGCTCGGTGACCTGCCACGCGCGCATCGTTGCGTGGTCCGCCATTCTTCTCCTCCGGATGATCATCGGTCGACGTCACTGTCAGGCCGAGTGAGATAGGTGAGCAGGGCACCGATTCCGACTGCTGGTCCGAGTGCGAGCACGAGCAGAGCTGCCGTCCAGGATGCGTTCTCGGCGAGGACGGGGACGAGGTAGATGGTCGCCGCGGTGGTCACGTACCCGATGGCCAGCTGGAACGAGACGGCGCTGCAGACGTAGCGCTGGTCGGCGTTCTCGGTGACCATCGCGGAGAACTGGGCGGAGTCCGCGATCACCCAGAACCCCCAGAACGCGCACACGGCGACGACCAGCGGCAACGGCAGTGAGTGGATGAACGCGAGCACGACGGCGGCTCCGCCTGAGCAGACCAGGCTGATCAGCGCGGACTGGGCTCGGCCGAAGCGGTCGCTGATACGGCCGCCGACGAGGCAGCCGATGGCCCCTACCCCGATGCAGACGAACGCGGCGAACGCGGCGTTCTGGGCGCCCTTCGCTGAGCCGGCGAATCCGTCGAGGCCGGCGAGGAATGTCCCGACCCAGGCCCACATAGCGTAGAGCTCCCACATGTGGCCCGCGTAGCCGATGTTGGCGAGCAGAACTCGTCGGCTCCGACCGGCCCGCAGCGCGGACTTGAGGTTGAACACCGACTTGGGGAAGGGGAACGGTCCCGAACCGCGGATGAGCAGCGTGGTCAACCCGCCTGCCGCGGTGAGCACGGAGGTCGCGACGATCACGAGCTGCCAGCCGAGACCACCGGCGGCCTTGACCAGCTGGGGTGCGGCGGAGCCCAGCGTGAGCGCCCCGATCATGACTCCCAGCGCGGTGCCGCGGCCGCGCTGGAACCACGACGACACTTCCTTGAGCGCCGGGGGATAGACGGCGGCGAGGAAGGCTCCAGTGAGCATGCGCAGCAGCAGCGCCACTGCGAAACCGGGAGCCCAGAGCAGGCCCAGGTTGACAACAGCGGCGCCGAGCGCACCTATGCACATCAGCCGACGGCCTGGCACGGCATCGGCGAGGCCGGTTGCGGCGAGGGTGAGGGCCCCGAGCACGAAACCCAGCTGCACCGCGATCGTCAGCAGCGAGCTCTGCCCGCTCGTGAGGTTCCACAGCTGCTGCAGTTGTGGAACGACGAACGACGCGGAGAACCAGACGCTCATCGACAGCAGCGTGGCCAGGGCGATCAGGCCCAGTGCCATCGCGGCAGGACGATTCCCGGCGGTGGGCGACGTGGTCAGGACCCTCACGTGTCAGCTCTCCGACTTGCGCCCGCGGTGCAGGTTCAGGGCGCGAACCCGGCCGAACGCGGCGATCACCCGGTCCACCGACTCCAGCACCGGGACACCGTGCGCGCTCGCCACGCTGCGCAGGACCCGGACCAGCTCGTCCTGCTCTGCGCTGTAGCTGCTGCGCAGCACGAGGACTGCCGGGACGTTCCCTCGATCAGCGGTGACGATGTCCTCGGTCATCGTCGTGAGGATCTGAGCTGCCTCGGCCGGGGCCTTCATGTCGTAGACCGTGCCCATGTCGGTGTAGGCGCAGACGCAGTCGACCGCAGGATCGGCGGCAACGGCCTCGACCAGCGCACCCATGAAGCTGCCGCTGTCGTCGAACATCGACCAGGTCGGGATGTCGATCGGATTGTTCAGGCTGCTCCCCGGTGCGTCGTAGGGGGCCAGCGCCCGGTCCGTCGCCTCGGCGAAGTGCGGCACGACGAGACCATTCTCGTAGGCGGTGTCGGCGCCCACGACGGCGACACCGCCCCCGGTGCCCACCAGGCCGAGCCCGTTGCCGGTGAACTCGCTGGCGTGCTGGGCGACGAGAAGGGTGTCGAGCAGCTCGTCGAGGCTGTTGACGAGAACCACGCCGGCTTCGTCGGCGGCGTCCCGCAGCAACTGCGGATCGCTGGCCAGGGCGCCGGTGTGCGAAGCCGCAGCTGCCCCGCCCGCGGCACTTCGCCCGCCCTTGAACAGCACCACCGGGGTGGTCATGGTGGAGGCGAGCGCGAAGAATCTCCGCGCGTCGCTGTCGGTTTCGAGGTAGAACGCGGCGACCTCGGTGTTGGGGTCGGCTTCGCAGAACGCCAGCAGCTCGGAGGGGGAGACGTCGTCGCAGTTGCCGACCGAGCTGGCGAAGCTGAACCGCAGGCCGAGTTCGTTGCCGCGGCGCACCACATCACCGGCGTATGTGCCGGACTGGGAGATCACCGCGATGGAGCCCTTCTCGTCCGAGGAGGCGTCGCGACCGATCATCGTCAGCTTCGAGTGCGGTGTGTAGTGGCCGATGCAGTTGGGTCCGAGGACGCGCATCGAGGTACCGGCCACGGCCTCGGCGAGGTCGCTGGTGTCCGCGGTCAGCACGTGCGCGGTTCTGGTGCCGCGGTCGGCGAGGTCGCGCAAGGCCTGCGGGACTGCGGCTGCTGGCAGGGCCACGACAGCGCGGTCGATGTTCTCGGGCAGCTCGCCGATCGCGCGCACAGCCGGGTGGCCGAGGATCTCGGTGGCGGAGCGGCTGACCGGGTGCATGGATCCGGCGAAACCCTGGTCAACGGCGGTGCGGACGGCGCGGTGCCCCATCTTGGTCGGGTCGGCCGAGGCACCGAGGACGGCGATCGATTCGGGGTAGATCGCCGGTCGGAGCTGCTCGTAGCTCTCGCCGGGATCCGGGAGGTCGAGGTCGACCGCGACGTCATCGGCGCGTGCCACGGCGCGGGCGTCGACGGCGACGATCGAGTCGGGCCCGACGACGATCGGGTTGAGGTCGATCTGGTCGACAGGTTCGGACAGCAGGAGTCCGTCAGCCCCGGCAACGCGAACCAGGAGATCGGCGAGCTGGGCGTGCTGCGCGGGGAACCTGCGGCGCAGAATCGCCCCGATCCTGGTGCGGTCGATGAGCCGCAGAGCTCCGTCAGCGGTGATGGGCGCCTGCGCGAACGCGACGTCACCCAGTGCCTCGACGTCGACACCGCCGGCCCCGACCATGACGATGGGACCGAATCCTGGATCGTGCAGCGCCCCGACGACGACTTCGAGCCCCGGGTCGACCATCGGCTCCACCGTCACCCCGCGAACCTCGACTCCGCGAGCTCGCTGTTCGGCGAACAGGGTCTCCACAGCCGTGGCAACCTGATCAGGCGCGACGTCGAGCAGGACCCCGCCGGCCTTGCTCTTGTGGACGACGCCGTCGGCGACGAGCTTCACCGCGACGGGGCGCCCGGTGCTCATCGCGACCGCGGCAGCGGCCTCGGGAGTCCCGGCGAACGTGACGGGATTGGCCGGAATTCCGTGGCGAATGGCGAGATCTCGGATCGTGTCTTCGCGCAGGCGCAGGTCGACGTCGGTGGGTAGTTCGGTGGCAGTCACGCAAGTACCTCGGCAATCCTGTCGTGGAGTTCCTCGGGGTGATCGGGATAGGTGGGCGGTCGTCGTTCCAGGAAGGAGCGGACGCCCTCGTCGCCGTCCGGAAGCGACTGGACCAGGGCGGCCAACTGCGGTTCGGCCGCCCGACCGGCATCGCTGCCGTGGCGAAGGCTGTGCAGGAGACCGGCTTTGACCGCAGCGACGACCGCGGGGGAGACCGACGCGATCGATTCGGCCAGTGCGAGAGCGCCTTCGAAGGCTTCGTCGTGGATCTCGGTCACGAACCCGTGCCGACTGGCCTCTTCAGCGCCGAACGGCGCGGCGGTGGAGAGCCAGCGGTAGGCAACGGGGTAGCCGACGAGGTCCAGCAGTCGGCTCAGCTGGCCACCGACCGGTACGAGCCCGATGGCCGCTCCGACGCCGCAGAACCGCGCGCCGCGTGAGGCAACGCGCAGGTCGCAGTTGAGCGCGAGGATGAAACCGGCGGCGTAGGCCGGGCCGTCGATCGCGCCGATGACCGGCGTGAGGATCTCCGACGGCCGGGTGAATGCCGCATTGGCGACGGGATCGCCCGCGATCTCCGGGTTGTCCAGCACTTCCTGCAGGTCGTGGCCGGAGGAGAAGCATCCGCCGGTGCCGGTCACCACGATCGCCCGCACTGCGGGGTCGGCGTCGGCCCGGTCGAGCTCGTGCAGCAGTGTCGTCGTCATGGGGCCGGTGAAGGCGTTGCGCTTGCCTGCGTTGTCGATGGTCAGGACGCGGATCGCGCCCTTGTCGGACACGCGGATTCCGGGTGGCATGGGGCTCCTGTCTGGTCGTGCGGAGCGGCTCAGTTGTGCTGCGAGCCGACCGCCTCAGCTGCGGAGGGCACGGTGATGCGGGTGTCGTCCTCGCGACGAGCAGGCCTGAGCAGGTGGGCGAGCAGGCTGCCGACCACGACGACGGCGAGGTTGATCACGAGCGCGGAGATCGCGATGTAGATTGGGCTGGACAGGAAGAAGGGGACTGCCGTCGAGCCGCCGAACGGCGAGCCGGTGTCGGTCTTGACCTCGTAGGCGGCCCAGGTGCCGTAAACCACCGAGACCAGCAGACCCGCGAGCAGTGCGCGCCGGTCGGCGAAGCGCTTGGTGAACAGCCCGAACAGCACGGTCGGGAGCGTCTGCAGGATCCAAATGCCGCCGAGGAGCTGGAAGTTGAGCGCGAACGTCGTGTCGAGGGTGAGCACGAAGACCAGGGCGCCGACCTTGACCAGCACCGAGACGACCTTGGAAACCAGGGTTTCCGACTGGGTGCTGACCGCTCCGCGGGCGAACTGGCGGTAGAGGTTGCGGCTGACCAGGTTCCCGGCCGCGATGGCCATGATGGCCGCCGGTACCAGCGCGCTCATGGCGATCGCGGCGAAAGCGACGCCGACGAACCAGGGCGGGAAGAACTCCGACAGCAGTTGCGGCACGACGTACTGCGGGTTGCCGCCTTGCGGCTTGATCCCGACGGCGAGCGCCATGAGCCCGAGCAGACCGACGAAGCCCAGCAGAACAGTGTAGATCGGCAGGACCGACATGTTGCGGCGCACGGTCTTGGCGCCTCGGGAAGCGAACACGCCGGTGATGGCGTGCGGGTAGAGGAAGAACGCCATGCCCGAGCCGAGCGCGAGCGTCATGTAGACGTTCGGGTTGACCGCGACCGCTGGATCGGCGTTCGACGGCGTCGTGGATTTGGTTGCGAGCGCTTGCGAAGCGCTGTGGAAGATGTTGTCGAAACCACCGAGTTTGATCGGGATGTAGATCACGGCGACGATCACGACGAGGTAGGTCAGGCCGTCCTTGACGAAGGCGATGAGCGCCGGAGCCCGCAAACCGGAGGAGTAGGTGTAAGCCGCCAGCACGCCGAAGGCGATCAGCAGCGGGAGATCGCGCATCAGCCAGTTGCTGGCCGCCGAACCACCGATGCCGAGCGAGCCGAAGATGACCTCGAGACCGACGAGCTGCAGCGCGAGGTACGGGAGCGTGGCCAGCAGGCCGGTGAGGGTGATTGCGAGGCTGAGCGACTTCGACCCGAACCTGTCGTTGACGAAGTCGGTGAGCGTGACATAGCCCTTCTTGTGGGACAGCGACACCAGTTTCGGCAGGAACAGGAACCCGAGGGCGTAGAGCACGATCGCGTTCGGCACGGCGTAGAAGCCGAAGGCACCCATGCTGTAGAGCGCGGCAGGCACGGCGATGAGGGTGTAGGCGCTGTAGAGGTCTCCGCCGAGCAGGAACCAGGTGATGAAGGGACCGAAGGTGCGTCCGCCCAGCGCCCACTCGTCGAGGTTGTTGGCATCCGAGGCTTTGCGCCATCGACTGGCGACGAATCCCATCCCGGTGATCAGGACCAAGAGGGCCAGGAAGACCGCGAAGGTGACGGCGTTGAAGCTCATGCTCTGTCCTCACCATCGTCGTCGCCGGTGAACAGCAGGCGGAACACGGTGCTCGTTCCCATGGCAGCCAGCACCGCCATCGCCATCTGGAACCAGTAGAAGAAGGGAATGCCGATGAGCGTGGGGCTGGTTCGCTGGTAGAGCGGTACGGCCAGTGCCAGCGCCACCGGAACGAGGATCAGCATGCCGCTCAGGACGATTCGCAGCGCACGGGCGGTTTTGGCCTGCGACGGACCGGATGCATCGCCCATCGGGACTCTCCTTCGAGTCTGGGTGGTTGCCTGGGGGGAAGCGGGCCGCTTGCGCGCCTGCGGCCTGTGCGTGATCAAGCCTCGTGGAACCTGGGGATCGACCTGGCTCGGCAGGGATGCGGGCTGAACGTGTGCCGAAACGTTAAGGTGGCGGCGTAATCCACGTCATGCGACGAATCGAGAAGTTCCGCGCGATCGGTTCTCGGAATCTACAACTGCGCGTCTCGGCGCTTGTTTTTGATCTTTGTCTTTGCTGTGCTCAGCCGCCGCGTATTGGCATACATCAAGTGGGGCACCCGCAGACCAGGCGGACGCTGAGGTTCCGCCACCCGCACCGCCATGCAAAACGAGTTCGAAACAGGTTCTCAGGCTGGCGGGGCTGAATCGAACAGGCGCAGGCCGAGGGCGAGCAGGAGGAGGTCGTCGGTGGTCGACGGATCGCGCCGGGTCAGCGCGTGGATGCGGCGGAGCCGGTAGACGACGGTGTTGGGGTTGACGGTGAGCTCGGCAGCGGCCTTGGTCAGGTTGAAGTTGGCGTTGACGTAGGCGCGCAGCGTCGCCAGGAGGTCGGCGTTCTTGCGCCGGTCGTAGTCGACCAGCGGCCGGACCGTTTCCTCGAGCAGGGCGTCGGCGTGCGTGGTCGCGCGCAGGATCTGGTCCAGCAGCACATCGGCGAAGCGAACGGCTCGACCGGGCTGGTGGATGGAGAAGCCCAGATCAGCGGCCTCGCGGGCCTCAGAATAGGACTGCTGGACCCCGGCGATGCCCTCGGTGATCCGGCCGAGCCCCACGGTCCAGTCGCGCACGGATGCGGCGATCTCGTGGCCCGCTTCCCCGATCCGCGATTCCTCGTCGGCGTGGTCCAAAGCGCAGATGGCGACGACTTCGGTGTCACGAGCGCCGACGAGGAAAGTGCTGCACAGCGGCGAGAGTTGGTTGCGGGCGGCGCGAACGGCGGCTTGCAACCCGGTGAGCGGATCGTCGCGCTGGGGGACCTGCACGACGACCACCAGGACCGCCCCGCGCAGCGTCATCGCGAGCACTGCTTTCTGCCGGCGAGCTCGTTCGTTGACCGGGTCACCGGTCAGCAGGGTCTCCAGCACGTCGGTGCGCAGAGCTTGACCGTCGATCGCGGCCGTCGTGGATTCCCGCACGTAGGCCTGGGTGAGGCTGAACGAGACGCTGTCGAGGTAGCTCATCATCGCGTCGGCGGCTTCGATGGCGAGCTGCCTGCCGATCTCGTCCTCACCGGCGAGCTCGGCGATCGTGCGCCAGATGTGCTTCCCCCACAGCCGGTATGTCCGCAGCAGGGACGGCAGGCTGACGTGCTGGTGGACGCGGCGGGCCGCGGAGCGCCCGATCCACTCGTTGTCGTGCTCGGAGATGTCGAAGCCGGTCTGGAAGGTCTCGACGAGGTACTCGATGTTGTGGACCGCGGCCTCGGTGACGTCGCGGATCAGGACCGACTCCGGCAGCTCCCGGTAGTCGGAGATGGCGATGCGGTACTCCTCGACCAGGTTGCTCGCCAGCTCGTGACGCCGCGCGTGGACCTGCTGCAGTACACCGCGCCGACGCTCGGTGTGGGCATCCGGGGCGTTGCGCTGCTCAACGGTCATGATCACACCCCGCGGGACGGCTCCGGCAGCCCCGGTGGTCGCCGGAATGCGCAGCCAGTCTGCCACGCGAGAGGCGACGCGGTCTCGTACAGAACGAGAGAACTTCGGCGGAAACTTCTCGGTCTTTCTCATGACGTGGGTTACGCCACGGCTCTAACGTCCGAGTCGGTTGCCGGGTTCTCCCGGCCGAGCTTCGAGCGGCGGATCTTCCACGCCGTGTTCGCCCTGAAGCCGAGAACGACGACATGGCCGCTTTCCACGACAAGCACGCCAACCGCTCCCACCGTCGCCGCAGGGGTTGGCGAGCGGGGATTCGCAAGGACGTCCCGTCCGGACATCACGCATTCGGAACAAGGAGAATTCGATGGGCATTGACGAGCGTCGCACCGTCGTCACTCCCGGCGCGGAACCGCGACCGATCGGCGAGTTGCCGCCGGTCGGCGTCGTACCGCCCAAGATGCACGCTCAGGTCGTCCGGCAGAGCCGCTACGGCGACCCGGCCGAGGCCTTCCGGCCCGAGCTGGTCGACACCCCGCGCATCGGCCCGGACGAGGTCCTGATCGCGGTCATGGCCGCCGGGATCAACTACAACAACGTGTGGGCCGCCCGCGGATATCCGGTCGACCAGGTCGCCGTCCGGCAGAAGCGCGGCGAACCGGAGGACTTCCACATCGGGGGCTCCGACGCGGCGGGCATCGTCTACGCCGTCGGCGACGACGTCACCAACGTCGAGGTCGGCCAGCACGTGGTCGTCCACCCCGGCGTCTGGGACGCCGACGACCCGTGGATCGCCAGCGGCAAGGACCCGATGATCGCGCCGAGCGCGAAGATCTGGGGCTACGACACCAACTACGGCGCCTTCGGGCAGTTCGCCCGGGCGCAAGCCCACCAGGTCATGCCGAAAGCCGAGCACCTGTCCTGGGAAGAGGCGGCAGCCCCCACGCTCGTGGGCACGACCGCGTACCGAATGCTGCACGGCTGGGCGGGGAACACCGTGCAGGAAGGCGACCTCGTGCTGGTCTGGGGCGGTTCCGGCGGGCTCGGCACCCAGGCCTCGCAACTGGTCAAGGCCGCCGGAGGTCGCGCGATCGCCGTCGTCTCCGATGACGAGCGCGGTGCCTACGCGATGAAGTGCGGCGCGATCGGCTACATCAACCGCCGCGATTTCGGCCACTGGGGCGTGCCGCCGCTCGTCGACGACAAGGCCGGGCAGAAGGAGTGGTCGGCCGGCGCCCGCGCGTTCGGCAAGAAGGTGTGGGAAATCGCCGGATCCCGCGAGGACCCGGCGCTGGTCTTCGAGCACCCCGGCAGCGCCACCATTCCCACCAGCATCTTCCTCTGCCAGCCGGGTGGCATGGTCGTCATCTGCGCGGGGACCACGGGATTCGACGCCATGGTCGACCTCCGCTACCACTGGACCCGGCAGAAGCGGCTCCAGGGCTCGCACGGCACCAACGACGAGCAGGCCTACGCCTACAACGACCTCGTTCGCAACGGCCGGATCGACCCCTGCGTGGGCCGCACCCTCCCGTTCACCGATATCCCCGCAGCGCATGCCGCCATGGGGCGAGGCGAGGACGTGTTCGGCAACGTGACCATCCTCCTGGGAGCGAAGGAACCCGGGCTCGGACGTGCCTGACCGAACGGGCGCGGGGACGCTGCGTCCCCGCGCCCCGCGGTGATCTGATTCCGCACCCCGGCAAGCCCGCACGAGGCGGATGTCCGAAGGGGAGAGCATGATCTCGGCTGATGATCTGGGCATTTTCCTGGAAGTGGCACGTCGGGGCCGGCTCACCGAGGCTGCCAAACACCTCGGCCTGAACCACGCGACCGTCGGACGGCACATATCCAAACTCGAGCGCAGTGTGGAACAACGCTTGTTCCACCGAGATCCCTCGGGCTGGAGCCTCACCACTGCGGGCAACCGCCTGCTCGGCCACGCCGAAGCCGTCGAAGCGGCAGTAGTGGCGGCTCGTGAGGACTGCTTGCAGACCAGCCAGCACCTCACCGGCTCGGTCCGACTGATCGTCCCCGACGGATTCGGCACCTTCCTGGTCGGGCCCGGGCTCGGCGAGTTCCGGTCCGCATTTCCGGGGCTGTCCCTGGAACTGGTCATCGCCAACGGCCACACCTCGCTGAGCACGCGGGAATTCGACCTCGCCGTCACCATCGAGCGGCCGGTCACGCGGGCGGTGAGCAGCGTCAAGCTCGCCGACTACGAACTGCGCCTCTACGCCGCACCGGAGTTCTTGCGCGCCCGGCCACCAATCCGATCGCCCGACGACATCAGCGAGGACGCGTTCATCTGGTACGTCGACGACGCCCTGGGCACGCCGACGCTGGAGACCCTCTACCGCGCAGTGCCGGCCGCGCGACCCATGTACCAGACCAACACGATCTCCGGCCAGATCTCTGCAGCACAACAGGGTTTGGGCCTGGCTTTCCTGCCGTCGTGGATAGGTGACGCCACGCCGGGCCTTGAACGCGTCGACGGCTTCCGGCACGCCGTGCCGCACAGCTACTGGTTGCTCGTGCCGCGCAACTTGATGCGCCTCGCTCGCGTTCGCGCGACGACCGGCTTGCTGGAGCGTTTCGTCGAAAGCTGTCCCGGACTGGACCTGGCAGGCGGCTGACGGGGCCTGTGCAGAAATGCAAAGCACTGTTGGAATTTCCTCATTGAACAGCTCGCGCAACGCTGATTTCCTGAGTTCCAGGCACGTTTCGGGGTGCACCCGCGAGTCAGCGGCCCAGCACCACCCTCCTTCTGAAACCACGACGGTGAAAGCCGGCCAACTCGGTTCGGCCGTGGCCAGAACGGTGTTCTCAACATGGCGCAAGCAATGACGCGGCGCACCAACTCCGTGCGCATGGTCGCGATCGGCAGTTTCGTCGGCACCACCATCGAGTGGTACGACTTCTTCCTCTACGGCACCGCTGCGGCGCTGGTGTTCAGCCCGCTGTTCTTCCCCGACGTCACCCCGGCGATCGGACTCATCGCCGCCTTCGGCACCTACGCCGTCGGATTCCTCGCGCGCCCGCTCGGCGCGTTGATCGGCGGCCACTTCGGAGACCGCATCGGCCGCAAGGCCATGCTGGTCACCTCGCTGATCACCATGGGGGTCGGCACAGCCCTCATCGGTGCTTTGCCCACGTACGACCAGATCGGCGTCGCAGCTCCGCTGCTGCTCGTCGCGCTACGACTCGTCCAAGGATTCGGTGTCGGCGCCGAATGGGGCGGTGCTGCCCTCATGTCGGTAGAGACCGCACCGGCACACCGTCGCGGTCTCTACGGCAGCTTCACCCAGATCGGAGTGTCGGGCGGCATGCTGCTGGCGGTGGGGGCGTTCGCCATCGCGCGAACTTCCCTCAGCCCGCAGGACTTCCTCGCTTGGGGATGGCGCATTCCGTTCCTCGTGAGCGGTGTTCTGGTCGTCGTCGGCTTCGTCATCCGCACCCGGCTCGTCGAACCGGAATCCTTCGCGAAGATGAAGGAGGACAGCACCCTCTCGGAACGACCGCTGGTGGACGTCGTCAAGAAGGAACGCCGCGCGGTGTGGCTGTCCGCGGGAATGCGACTGTCCCAGAACGCCGTCTACTACCTCTACACGACCTTCGGCATCGCCTACATCGCCCGCTCGGTCGGCGAGGACTCGAACATCGGCCTGCAATCGGTCCTCGTGGCCTCGGCGATCGGCCTGGTCTCGGTGCCGCTGTGGGCCCGTTTGTCCGACAAGTGGGGCCGTCGCCCGCTCTACCTGTTCGGCACCGTCACGAGCGCTCTGTTCATCGCGCCGTTCTTCCTGATCGCCGATACCGGCAACGAGTTCCTCATCACGCTCGGCATGGTCGTCGGCGTGAACGTCTTCCACGACGCGATGTACGGCCCGCAGGCCGCGTTCTTCACCGAGCTGTTCTCCACCGGAGTCCGCTACAGCGGCGTGTCCCTGGGCTACCAGTTCGGATCCGTCATCTCCGGTGGTTTCGCCCCGCTGATCGCAACGAGCCTGCTGGCGCTCAACGACGGCCGGCCCTGGCTCGTCGTCGCCTACTTCCTCGTGCTCAGCGCGATCACCGGCGTCTGCGCCTACCTCGCACCCGAGACGTTCCGCCGCACGCTCGGTCCTGCTGAGCGGGCCAGCACGATGCCGACCCCTTCACGAACTTGACATTCCTCGCACGACAACCGTTTTCGCGTACCGATAGGAGAATCTCGTGACCGAGACCGCCAACGTCATCAACGGCGTCGACCGCGATGCCCTGAACGCAACTCTCGACGCCGTCCGGGACCAGCCCGAACTCGCCCAGGTCACCTTCACCCTCGGGGCGAACTGGGCCGGCGGCTGCCGCCAGACCGCCACCACCGGCGAAGTCCGCCAAGCCGGGAACCGCGTCGAGGAGCGGACCGCGCGCTACACGCTGGAGTCCGACGAGCCCGCCGCCCTGCTCGGCACCGACACGGCGGCCAGCCCGGGGGAGTACGTCCTGCAAGCCCTCGCCAGCTGCTACGCCGTGACCTACGCGGCCAACGCCGCTGCCCGGGGCATCGAACTCTCGTCGCTGCGGCTGGACATGGAGGCCGACTTCGACCTGCAGGGCTTCCTCGGGCTGGACAAGTCGGTCCGCCCAGGTGCGCAGGAGATCCGGGTGACGGTGCACGCGGAGTCCCCGAACACCTCCCGGGAAGGCCTGCAGGAACTCACCGAAGCGGTCCAACAGCGCTCGCCGATCCGCGACACCCTCGCCAATGCGGTGCGCGTGTCCACCGTCCTCGCATAGATCCGACGCCGCCCCACCGAGCCAGAACCGTTACCAGCACAGGAGGAACAGCATGGAGTTCGTGCGCAGCGAAACCCGCGGTCCCGTCGCGTGGTTGACGATCGACCGGCCGAAGAAGCTGAACGCCTTGTCGGTCGAGGTGATGCAAGAGCTCATCGACGCGCTCGACGCGGCAGAACGCGACGATGCGGTGAAGGTCGTGGTCCTCACCGGCGGAGAACGCGCCTTCAGCGTCGGCTACGACATCGCCCAGGAAGTCGAGATGGGCGTCTCGACTGCGGAGCAGTGGCACGCCGGCCTGGCCAACAACATCGGTCTGACGATGAAGGTCTGGTCCCTGAACAAGCCCGTCATCGGCGCGATCTCCGGCTGGTGCCTCGCCGGTGGCTGCGAATTGGCCATGGCCTGCGATCTGCTCGTCGCCACCGAGGACGCCCAGTTCGGCGAACCCGAGATCCGGTTCGGTTCCGGCCCGGTCACCCTGCTCATGCCGTTCCTGCTCGGGCAGAAGGCCACCAACGAACTGCTCTACACCGGCGACGTCGTCGACGCTGCGCGTGCACAGGAGCTCGGCATGATCAACCGGGTGGTCGCGCCCGCCGAGCTCGAAGCGACCGTGGACCAGCTCGCGGCCAAGATCGCCCTGACCCCGCTGTCCATCCTGCGCTACACCAAGCGCGCCATCACTCGGGCGTACGAGGCGATGGGCCTGCGCGACGCGGTGGAGGCGAACCACGACATCGCTGCCGTCCTCAACTCCGCCGACACCGCCGAACGAGCCGAGTTCACCGAACTCGTCGCGACCAAGGGCCTCAGAGCAGCCCTGGCCTGGCGTGACGAGCGCTACTCCCAGGTGGACTGACCGGGAGCCCGGGGCCTCCTACGCTGTTCCCGTGACGACCGTCAGAAGTGCGCAGAACGACGAGTTCGACCCGCCGGCCGGGGGAGCGGTTCCGCCGCGGGCGTTGATCGTGACGCTCTACGGGCTGTACGCCCGGGAACGGGGCGGCTGGTTGTCCGTCGCCAGACTGGTGCGGCTGCTCGGCGATCTCGGCGTGGACGGACCGTCCGTGCGGTCGGCGGTCTCCCGGTTGAAGCGGCGGGGGCTGCTGGTCGCCGAGCGGTCCGGGGACGTCGCGGGTTATCGCCTGTCCGCCAGCGCTTCCGAAGTCCTGGCCGAGGGCGACGAGCGGATCTTCTCGCACCGGCGCGCGCGGGTCGAGGAGGGGTGGCTGATGGTCGCCTTCTCGGTCCCGGAGTCGGAACGGGAGAAGCGCCACCAGATCCGTTCCCTGCTGACCAGGCTCGGGCTGGGCACGGTGGCGCCGGGGCTGTGGATCTCCCCGGCGCACCTGGAAACAGCGGTGACCGCCGCGCTGGACAGGTCGGAACTGCGCGGTTACGCCGAGCTGTTCCGCTCCCGCCGGGTCGGGGGCTCGCCGCTCGGGGACGCGGTGGCGTCGTGGTGGGATCTCGGTGCGCTGCAGGAGCAGTATGCGACGTTCCTGGCGCAGTACGACCCGGTGCGGCGGCGGTGGGACGAGGGCGACGGCAGTCCGTTGCAGGCCTTCGCCGACTACGTCGCGATGGTGACGGTCTGGCGGCGTCTGCCGTACCTCGACCCGGGCCTGCCGTTGGAGCTGCTGCCCGAGGACTGGGTCGGCGTGCGGGCCGAGGAGCTGTTCGCGGACCTGCGCGCGCGACTCGCCGGCCCGGCCCGCGAACACGCAGTTCTGGTGCTCGACGGGACCGAACTCGGAGAGGACTGAGGACGAAATGCTCGGGGGATGCCGCTGTTCATCGGAACGGCGGCATCCCCCGAGCATGAGGTTCAGGACTGGATGGCGGCGACGGCTTCGATCTCGACGAGGGCTTCGGGCTGCCACAGCGCGGTGACCCCGACACCGGTCATCGCCGGGTAGGTGCGGCCGCACAGTTCCTTCCACACCTGCCCGATCTCGCGGCCGCGTGCTTGGTAGCCCGCGACATCGGTCAGGTAGATCCGCACGGACAGCAGGTTCTCGGGAGCCCCACCGGCCTTCCGCAGGGCGGTGACCACGTTGCTCAGGGCCCGGCGGAACTGGTCGACGATGTCGCCGTCGACGATCCGGCCGTCCGCGTCCAACGCCGTCTGCCCGGAGAGGTGGACCGTGTCGCCCCACCGCACCGCGTGCGTGAAGCCCGAGGGCTTGGCCAGTTCAGCCGGGTTGACGTGGTCGATCGATGACGTGGTCGTGGACATGCGGAGTTCCTCTCGCTGGATCGGCGAACGGGGATGGTCTGTCAGAGTCCGTCTTTGATCCTGGTTTTCGATCTTTTGCTTTGATGCGCCGCCAGGCGCATAGCCCACACTCGGCGCTGGCACTGCCGCGGGTTCTCAGACGTCGCCTGGCGAGGACGGCCCAACTGCCGTGTATTGGCCATCCACAAAGTTGGGCACCCGCAGTCCAGGCGGCGTCTGAGGTTCCGCTACCGGCACCGCCACGCAGAAGGAGTTCGATAACAGGTACTCAGACGGACAGATCAGTGAGGTGCTCGTAGCACAGGCCGAGATCGGTGATGGTGACGGCGACCGGCGCCAGCGCCGCCCGGAGGTTGGCGGCCGCGCACGGCGGGAGGTCGCGGGCCAGGGCATCTTGGATGGCGCGGTAGACGTCGAGGATCGCTTGCTCGTCGTCGGCGAGCGGCCGACCCAGCAGATCGGTTCCGCCGTGGCGGGGCGTGGTCATGCGCGTCTCCTCAGCTGGTGGGGCGCAGGTCGGTGAGCCGGCGGGCCTTGAGCTCGGGGCGCGGGAGCTCGCCCGGCGCAGCGCGTTCGAGCAGGAACCGCAGTCCTTCGTGCGCGTCGGCGAGGTCGATGCCGAGCTTGCCGGCGAGCAGTTCCCAGCGGGCGTCGTCCACCACCGGCGACGGTTCGACGAGCAGCCGGATCTCGTCGCGGTCGCCGCGGCGCTCGATGCGGATCTGGAACTCCTCGATCTCGGGGAACCGGCGCACGATCGACTCCACCGCTCCCGGGTAGACGTTGGTGCCCCGGACCAGCTTCATGTCGTCGGCGCGGCCGATGATCCCGCCCTCGTACAGGTCCCACGTCCGTCCGGACGAAGCGGCGGTGTGTGGCACCTTCACCACCAGGTCAGCCGTGCGGTAGCGCAGCAGCGGCGTGGTGCTGCGGCCGAAGGAGGTGCAGACCCGCTCGCCGCGCTCGCCGTAGGCGACCTCGCGGCCGGTCTCGGGGTCGATCACCTGCTCGATGAAGTGGTCTTCGATGATGTGCGAACCGCCGGGCTGCTCGTTCGGCTCGAACATGAAGATCGTCGAGACCTCGGTCATCCCGGCGGTGTCGTAGGCCTTGGCGCCCCAGCGCTGCTCGATCAGCGCCTTGGTCTCCTTGATCGCCCCGACCGGTTCGCCGGAGAGGATCACCGTGCGCACCGGCCCGCCCGGAAGGTCGATGCCGAGGGCTTCGGCCTCCTGGGCCAGCCGGAGCGCGTAGGTCGGGGTGGACGCCACGACGGTCGCGCCGAAGTCCTGGATCTGCTTGACCCGCTGCGCGGTGGTCTGCGCGCCGCCGGGGATGGTAAGCGCACCGAGCTTCTCCAAACCGTTGTGTAGGCCCCAGAACCCGATGAACGAGCCGTAGCCGAACGCGACGTAGCCGATGTCGTGCGGGCGCACTCCGGCGCCCCACAGCGCGTAGCACCACATCTCCGCGGCCCAGGACCAGTCCTTGCGCGAGTCCAGCGCGCGCAGCGGGGTCTTGCCGGAGGTCCCGCTGGTGGTGTGCATGCGGATCGCGTTCTCTGGGCCGGTGACCGGGAGATCGCCGTAGGGCGGGATGGCGTCCTGGCCGGCCATCCACTCGGCCCGGGTGAGGAAGGGGATCCGGTCGATGTCGGCCCAGGTGCGCAGCTGGTCGGGGTGGAATCCGGTTTCGGCGAACGTGCGCCGGTAGTGCGAGCTGCGGGCCTGGGCCCACTCCGCCACCCTGCGCAGCTTCGCCAGCTGCAGCGCCCGCAGGTCCTCGCGGGGCATCAGCTCGGTCTTGGGATTCCAGAAGAGTTGATCTGTCATCGCCAGCCCTCGTCCCGGTATCAACGCTAGCCACGAACATGTCGTGTCCGTAACGGCCGTAATGAGAGCATGATTCGCTGTGTGGGACAAGACTTTCTAGCTGGCTAGTTCTGTCGAGCCGTGTCGGGCGAATGCATGGATTGGTCCAGTGAAACAGTCGCTCTTGCGTCGGCTGGCGAGATTGTGGTTTCCTGTCGACCGTCATTAAAACGACATATCGCTGGAGTTGAGATGCGGCTCGGAACGGCTCGGATGGACGGCGCGACGCGCGCCGTCGTGTTCGCGGAGCGGCGCTTCGTGCCGCTTCCCTTCGGCGACGTCGGCGAGCTGCTGGCCCACCCGACCTGGCGCGACATCGCCGAAAGGGCTCTTGCCGACGTCCCAGGGGCGCCCGCTGACCTGGACATGGCCCCGGTGGTGACGCGTCCGTCGAAGGTCGTGTGCTGCGGGCACAACTACGCCGGGCACATCCGGGAGATGGGCCGTCCGGTCCCGCAGCACCCGACCCTGTTCACCAAGTTCGCCGACACCCTCACCGGGCCGTCCGACGTCGTGACCGTCCCGGACTGGGCAGCGGGCCTGGACTGGGAGGCCGAGCTCGCCGCCGTCGTCGGGGCACCGCTGCACCGGGCTACGCGCGCCGAGGCCGCCGCCGCGATCGCCGGGTGGACCGCCGCGAACGACCTGTCGGTGCGCAGCTGGCAGCGGCACACCGGGCAGTGGCTGCCCGGCAAGGCGTTCGACCGGACCACCCCGCTGGGGCCGGTGCTGGTCACCGCCGACGAGCTGGCCCCGGGCGCCGGGCTGGCGCTGACCTGCCGGGTGAACGGCGAGATCGTCCAGCGCGGCGACACGGCCGACCTCGTCTTCGACGCCGCCGCGCTGCTGTCCTACATCTCGTCCTTCACCTCGCTGGCCCCCGGTGACGTGGTGCTGACCGGCACCCCGGCCGGTGTCGGCGCCGCCGCGACCCCGCCGAGGTCTCTCGCCGACGGCGACCTGGTCGAGGTCGACCTCGAAGGCGTCGGCGTCCTGCGCACCCCGATCCGAATCGAAACCACGCCGCCGGGACGCGAATCCCGGCCCGTTCAGGGAGGTTCCGCATGAATGACGAGCTCGACCTCGATGCCGTCCCAGTGGTGACGCGGGCCGGTCAGGAGGACGCCGGTACTGGTCAGTCCGGCGGTGCAGTGCGGATCTCCGGCGTCTCGCCGCAGCACACCCCGGCGACGAAGATCTGGTTCGGCAAGGTCTCCAACGAGCCCGGCTACCGCTCGTTGCCGCACCACCACGGCGAGGCCGAGACCGGTGGCTACGTGCTCAAGGGCACCGGCCGGATCTGGTACGGCGAGGACTACTCCCAGTGGGTCGAGATGACCGAGGGCGACTTCGTCTTCGTCCCGCCGCACATGCCGCACGTCGAGGGCAACATGTCCACCACCGAGGAACTCGTGTGGTTGACCTGCCGGACACCGGACAACATCGTCGTGAACCTCCCCGAGGTCGACGATGCGATCCTCGAGGGGTACCGCCGCGCATGAGCACCGAACACGCTCCCATGCCCGAGGCGACCGCCCGCTCCACCGCCCCGCTGCTCAGCGCGCTCGATCTCGTTCCCGACGGCGAGGACGCGTTCCTGGGCCGCCACCAGATCATTCCGTCCGGCCGGGCCTACGGCGGTGAGATCGTCGCCCAGGCAGAGCGGGCCATGTCGTTGACCGTCGGCGAGGACCGCCGGGTGCACAGCCTGCACGGGTACTTCCTGCGCGCAGGCGACGTCAACGACAAGACCCGCTGGGAGGTGGAGCGGCTGCGCGACGGGCGCGGGTTCTCGCACCGCTCGGTCCGCGGCAGCCAGAACGGCAAGCTGATCTTCCAGGCCATGGCGTCGTTCCAGGTGCCGGTACCGGGCGTCGAGCACGCCGACGTGCTGCCGCCCGATGCCGGTGACCCTACCGAACTCCCCAGCACCGCTGACGTGCTGCAAGGCGAGGACACCAGGGACGCTGAATATTGGCGCTTCCACCGCAGTTTCGACATCCGGCACTCGCCTTCGGCGGTCTACACGCGACCGGACGGCGGCCGAGGACGTCGGCAGACGGTGTGGCTGAAGGCCTGGGAACGGCTGCCGGACGATCCGGCCGTGCACCGCAGCGCGCTGGCCTACGTCTGCGACTACACGCTGCTGGAACCGATCCTGCGCCATCACGGGGCGGCCTGGGCGGACGACGGTGTCGTCACGGCGAGCCTGGACCACGCGATGTGGTGGCACCACGACGGCCGGATGGACGAGTGGGTCGCCCTGGTGCAGGAATCTCCCATCGCCACCAGGGGAACCGGACTCGGCACCGCCCGGCTGTTCTCCTCCGACGGCCGGCTGCTGGCCTCGGTCGTCCAGGAGGGACTCGTTCGACTTCCGGAGGGGGAATCGTGACCGCGAAGAAGATCGTTTCCGTCGGCGGCGGGCCGGGCGGGTTGTTCTCGGCGATCCTGCTGAAGAAGTCCGACCCATCCCGCGAGATCACCGTCTACGAGCGCAACGCCGCGGACGACACCTTCGGCTTCGGTGTGGTGTTCTCCCAGGAAACGCTGGAGAACATCGAGGCCGCCGATCCGGAGTCGCTGGGCCGGATCGCCGCGGAGTTCCGGCACTGGTCGGCGATCGACGTCGACTTCCTCGGCAGTCGGGAGCGCAGCGGCGGACACGCTTTCGCCGCCCTGGAAAGGAAAAGGCTGCTGGGCATCCTCGGGGAGCGGGCGACCCAGCTCGGCGTCGACGTCCGCTACGCCACCGAGGCGCCACCGCTGGAACAGCTGCGCGCCGAGCACGACCTGGTGATCGCCGCGGACGGGGTGAACAGCCGGATCCGCACCGAGCTGGCCGACGAGTTCGGGCCGAGCGTGGACCGGCGCAGCGCGAAGTACGTCTGGTTCGCCACCACCCGGCCGTTCGACTGCTTCACATTCCAGTTCGTCGAGACCGAGTTCGGCATGTTCTGGGCGCACATCTACCCGTTCGACGGGCAGCGCTCGACGTTCATCGTGGAGACTGACGAGGACACCTGGCAGCGCGCCGGCCTGGACCGGTTCGCGGCGGTGCCGCGGAAACCGGGGGAGAACGACGAGGCCAGCATGCGGTTCTGCGAGCAGGTCTTCGCCGGCCTGCTCGACGGGCACGGCCTGATCGGCAACAACTCCGGCTGGCTGTCGTTCGGGGTCGTCTGCAACGAGCGCTGGGCGGCCGGCAACGTGGCGCTGGTCGGCGATGCCGCGCACACGGCGCACTTCTCCATCGGCTCGGGCACCAAGCTCGCCCTGGAGGACGCGATCGGGCTGGCCACCGCGGTGGACGGCGAGCCCGCCGTCGAGGCCGCGCTCAAGGTGTACCAGGAGGACCGCAAGCCAGTCGTCGCGTCGCTCCAGCGGTCGGCGCAGACCAGCCTGGAGTGGTTCGAAGGCGCCCGCCGCTACCGCCACCTGGAACCGGAGCAGTTCGCGTTCCAGCTGCTCACGCGGTCGCAGCGGGTCACCTACGACAACCTGAAGCTGCGCGATGCCGACTACGTCGGCCGGGTCGACGACTGGCTGGCCGAACGCACTCGCGCGCAGGGCGGCGAGGTCGCGACCGGCACGCCGCCGATGTTCCACCCGTACCGGCTGCGTGAGCTGGAGCTGCCGAACCGGATCGTCGTCTCGCCGATGGCGCAGTACTCGGCCACCGACGGCATGCCGGACGACTGGCACCTGGTGCATCTGGGCGGGCGCGCGCAGGGCGGTGCTGGGCTGGTGCTGACCGAGATGATCTGCACCTCCCCGGACGGGCGGATCACCCCCGGCTGCCCCGGCCTGTGGAACGACGCCCAGCGCGACGCCTGGGCGCGCGTCGTCGACTTCGCGCACACCCGCACCGGCGCCAAGATCGGCGCCCAGATCGGGCACGCGGGACGGAAGGGCTCGACGAAGGTCATGTGGGAAGGCATCGACGAACCGCTGCCGACGGGCGGCTGGGAGATCCTCGCCCCGTCGCCGATCCGCTACCGGCCGGACAGCCAGGTTCCCCGCGCTGCCACCGAGTCCGACCTGGATCGGATCATCGCCGACCACGTCGCAGCTGCGCGCCGCGCCGCTGAAGCCGGTTTCGACCTGCTGGAGCTGCACTTCGCGCACGGCTACCTGGTGTCAAGCTTCCTGTCCCCGCTGTCCAACCAGCGCGAGGACTCCTACGGCGGGAGCTTGGAGAACCGGGCACGGCTGGGTCTGCGCATCCTGGACGCGGTACGCGAGGTCTGGCCCGACGACCGGCCGATCAGCGTCCGGATCAGCGCGACCGACTGGGTCGACGGCGGATTCGACGGCGACGACGCGGTCGCGCTGGCCCCGATGCTCGCCGCGCGCGGAGCGGACATCATCGACGTCTCCACCGGCCAGACGAGCATCGACGCGAAACCGAAGCACGGGCGGCTCTACCAGACCCCGTTCGCCGACCGGATCCGCCAGGAGACCGGGATTCCGACGATCGCCGTCGGCGCGGTGTCCTCCGTGGAGGATGCGAACACGATCATCGCCAGCGGGCGCGCCGACTTGTGCGCGATCGCCCGCCCGCACCTGGTCGACCCGTACTGGACGCTCAACGCGGCGCTGGACCAGGACTACCGCGGGCACGCGATCCCGAGGCAGTACCGCTCTGGGCTCTCCGCCCGCCGCCGGGAGCAGCACCCGTGACCGAGCTGGTGCGATCCCACCGGGTGGCCTTCGCCGACACCGACGCCAGTGGCCGGATCCACTGGACGTCGGTGTTCCGGTGGGCCGAGCTCGCCGAACACGACCTGCTGCGCCGCAGTGGCGTGACCGACGTGAGCAGGTTCCCGCGACGGGCCACCGAGGCCGTCTACCACCAGGCGCTGGGCTTCGGCGACGAGATCGAGATCCGGCTCGCCGTGGAGCGGGTCGGGCGGACCTCGGTGACCTACGGCTGGCTCGTCCTGCGGGACGGCGAAACCTGCGTCGAGGGCAGGCACACCGTCGTCCACGTCGACGAAACCGGCCGCCCCGAGCCTTGGCCGGTGGACCTCAGCGCCGATTGACCACGGCGCCGCCGAGGAGCGTGTGGCTGGGCCGGAGCCCGTCCAAAGCCTCCTCAGCTGCCGTGCACGGGTTCTCGGGCCAGATGGTGAGGTCCGCGAGCCGTCTGGGGGCGAGCTGCCCGCGCAGGTCGCTCTCGCCGGTCAGCCGGGCCGCGGCCGTGGTGTGCAGGGCGATCGCTTCCTCGCGGGTGATGGCGTGTTCGGGACCGCGGACGCCGTCCACGGTCTGCCGCGTGGTCAGGCCGTACAGCGAGTGCGCCGCCCCGTACATGCCGACCGGATAGTCCGATCCGGCGGAGACGTCCGCCCCGGCGTCCAGCCACTCCCGCGCAGGAAATAGGTCGGAAACCCTTTCATCGCCCCAGTATTCGGCTTGAACAGCGGCGGCGTCGAACAGCAGCGGCTGCTGCACCGTCACCGGGATTCCCATGCTGACCGCCCTGCGCCGCTGCTCGTCGTCCGCGAGACCGCCGTGCTCCATGACCAGCGTCCCGTAGGGCAGCCCCGGCAGGTGTGCTTGCACCCTCTCGAACAGGTCGAGCAGCGTGCGCACCCCTCGATCGCCGTAGGCGTGGATGCCGACCCGCCAGCCGCGCCGCACCACCGCCTCCACGGCTTCCTGGAGCACCTGCTCGTCCCAGGCCAGCTGTCCGGTGTAGCCGGGAACGGGCGAGTGGGCCGGGCAGTACGGGTGTTCGAGGGCCCCGGATTCGATGCCGCCGTCCATCCAGAACTTCACGCCCCAGACGCTCAACCAGGAGTCGCTGCGGCGCCGCCATTCCTCCATCCCGTCCAGGACGTCCTCGACCTGACGCACGGACGTGAACCCCATCGTGGTCAGCAGAACCCGCACCCTGCAGCCCAGCTCCCCGGCGTCCCGCAGCTGCGCGAGCGCGTCCAGATCGGCCAGCGAGGAGTTGGTGTCGCGCACCACGCCGATGCCGGTGGCGGCGTAGTCGTGGGAGGCGATGCGCAGCCCGTCGAGCTTCCGTGCCCGATCGGGCGCGGGAAGGTGCGGCTGGATCAGGGCGAGCCCGTCGATCATATGGCCGGTGGGGCGTCCGTCGCCGTCCCGCGCGATGCTCCCGCCTTCGGGATCGGGCGTGGTGTCATCGATGTCGCACAGCCGGAGGGCGTGCCGGTTGAGGACCTGGTTGTGCACACCGCGCAACACCAGCACCGGGTGCCGGTCGGTGGCCTGGTCCAGTTCGTCGGCGGTGGGGAAGCGGCGCTCGGCCAGGTTTAGCTCCTGCCAGTGCCCACTGGTGCGAATCCATTGCCCGGCAGGGGTTTTCGCCGCGTGATTTCGGATGAGGTCCAAGAGCTCGGCGATCGACCGCGCGCCGTCCACGGCCACGTCGTGGGCGCTGTCGCCTGCCGAGATCAGATGCGTGTGGGTGTCGTCGAAGGCCGGCAACACGGTGGAATCCGGCAGATCCAGCACCGTCGTGCCGGGGCCCACCAGCCCGTCGAGACCGGCCGGATCTGCCGACAGCGCGACGATCCGCTCGCCACGCACTGCCAATGCGCGTTGCGGTCCTTCATCGGCGACGAGCGTGCGGATGTTGGCGCATCGGATTAGCAGGTCAGCAGGCTGCGTGTTCATCGATTTCCTCTCAGCTCCGGTGCTCGGACATCTTTTCATCCTCGAGCAGAACGGTCATCGCGCGAGTTCCGCCACGTCGCAGCAAACGGCCGACTCGCTGAGCGGATGGTTCCGCTCGGCGAGTCGGCCGGGGTCGACCCTGGTTCTTTGGCCCAGTCAGCGTGCGCTGGGGTTTACGACGTGGGTCGCGAAGCGGTTTGGAAGGTTTCCTGGGCTGCGTTGAAGGAATCCGGGGCGACTCCGAACGGACCGCTGAACGGGTGGAGCAGTTCGAACGACATGTAGACGGTGGAGCCGAGGGTGACCGCGAGCAACCCCATCGCCGCGACGTTGGCCGGGCGCATGCTCAGGCCGATCAGCAGCGGGAAGACGATCATCAGCGCTGCGCCGAGGACGCTGGCCACCAGCAGCACGACGTTGAAGCTCTGGTCGTCGGTCGCGATGGCCACCCGCTGCTGGCGGTTCTCGGTGATCTGCAGCTCGTCTGTCTCGTGTGGACGGTCTCCCTGGTCAACACCTACAACCGCCTTGCTGTCACTGTGGTTCCCTGCTGACCTGTTCTTGGCGTTCTGCTGCGGGTGTTGTCCGGTCCGCCAGCTCGTTGATGATCAGTAGCAGGACGGCGAGTGCGATCGGTGTGACTTGGGAGAGAACCTGGAGTTGCACTGCGTTGCCGGTCGCACCGAGGTGCTGGTGGTAGAGCAGGTGCGGAACGTTGAAGACGAGCGAGGCGGCCAGAACCACGCGAACCAACGGGCGCCGCATCGACACTGCGGCATATCCCAGCACCGCGAACTGGAGTCCGATCAGCCCGAAGTCGCGCGTCATGTGTTCGTTGAAGGGCGGGAACCCGGTCAGCCACGCGAGCTCCGGCGTGGGGAAGCCGAGGTGGAACGACAGCGGGGAGAGCGCGGCCCACAGCGGGGGGGATGCCTTCGCCGAGCGTGAGCAGCACCAAGCCGATCCGCAGGAGCAGTCGCACGTGTCCTCCTCGCAGCAACCGGCCGGGATCCAGCACTCTGGTTCCCGGCCGGTCGTCTCGTGTGCCTTCTCTGGCGGCGATCCGCTCGAACGCGCCTCAGCTCTCTGCGTTCGAATCCATGATCTCCTCGCCAGGCTATCGGCATTCTTTCCGGTGACTACAACGATTCACTCAGATGTGCGAACTTGCTTCGTTCTGCCGGCTTCAGCGGAATCCACTGTGGACTAGCCCGGCGGTGGTACGGGGTCAACCAGTGCCCGAACTGGGCGGCTACGCAAGTGCCCTGCCCGAGCGCGGCCAGTTTTAGGCCTGGTCCCAACGGTCCCGTGTGCTGGGCCGTCCGCGCGGTATCACCACCGTGCAAGCGGCAGTGACGTCGGATTCGGCAAGATCGCCGGAAATGACTGCGGCAAGCGCCGAAACCGGCACCGCCGCTTGAGTATTCGCGTTCGTCTCAGTCCAGTTCTTCGTACGCTGCGACGGCTTCCCAGCGGGCGCCGAGTGCGTTGAGAAGTGTTGCGATGTCGGCGTTGCGGGGAATGTCCTTGCCGGCCAGCAGCGCCTCGTCCAGTTGGCGGGCTCGGTGGTTCACCTCGGTGAGCACCGCTTCGCCTTCTTCGGTGAGGGACAGCAGCTTGCGCCGGGCGTCGCGCGGGGATTCGACGCGCTGGATGAGGCCTCGTCGTTCGAGCCTGCGGCACAGGTCGGCCATTGTCGAGGTGTCCAGCGCGGCGGCGTCGGCCAGCGAGCTCTGGTCGCTGCCCGGGTAGGCGCGGACGGCGGAGAGAACGGCGAACTGCGGGCCGGTCAGCACCGAGTCGACGTGCCGGTTCCAGGCGGCGAGGTAGGCCTGGTACAGCCGGCGGGCGCCGTAGCCGGGCGCGGCCAGCAGGTCGGAGGGTGGTGCCGGAGCGACTGCTGACGTCTCTGCGGCACGTCGGTCCGCGCGCGCTGGCTCCCCCATTGCGTTCCTCCCGGTTGCAGCTCGCGCACCTGGGTCAGGTGCGCATTAATAATACGTACCCGGATGGTTGCGCTCGGTGCCGGGCTGGTTCGGGCGGGGTGGAATCGGAGTCGCGCTGGTGCGGTCCGAGCTGTTGGGGTGCGGACTCGTCCGGTTTGATCAACTCCGTGCTGTGCAAGGGAATCGTCTTGCTCGCCATGTCCTCTGGTCGACGATCGGTGGGACCTTTTCTTGCGCGGGGGTGTCTGTCGGCGCTCAGCGTTCGCTCGCGCGTTCGGTGTTCCCAGATTCCGCGAAATAGACTCTTGCGTACTCGGATAATACGTGCTCGGATTATATCCGGAGGTGGTCAACGATGGATCAGAACCTGTTCAACGACATCTGCTTGCAGCAACTGCGTCTGTCCGGCGTGCACGAGGGGGAGACGGTCGTCGTGCTCACCCGCGGCGGGGAGCGTGCGGAGTATGCCGACGCGTTCCTGTGGGCCGCTCAACAGCTGGGAGCTGCGGCGTTCCACATGCGGTTGCCCTCGCCGGCGAGCGCCTCGGGAGCGTGGGCCGTGGGCGACTCCGGCCTCGGGAACATCCCCAAGGCCGTGGACGCGCTCAAGGGCGTCGACATGGTCGTGGACTGCACCTTCTTGCTGTTCAGCAAGGAGCAGTTCGCCATCCAGGACGCCGGGGTCCGGATCCTGACCGCCGTCGAGCCGCCGGAGCTGCTCGCCCGGCTGATGCCGACGAAGGAGCTGCGCGAGCGGGTGGAGATCGGCGCAGAGCTGCTGGCCAAGGCGAGCACGATGCGGATCACCAGCCCGGCCGGCACCGATGTCACCTACAGGCTCGGCATGTACCCGACGTTGTCGGAGTACGGCTACACCGACACCCCGGGGCGGTGGGACCACTGGCCGGCCGCGTTCGTGTTCACCGGCGGAGCCGATGACGGTGTCGACGGGAAGATCGTGCTCGCGCCGGGCGACGTGCTCCTGCCGTTCAACACCTACGTGCAGACCCCGGTGGAGATCACCATCGAGGAGGGGTTCATCCGGGACATCCGCGGCGGCGCCGGGTCGTCCGGGCTGGACGCGGACCTGCTGCGCTCCTACATCGAGAGCTTCGACGACCCGCGCGGCTACGGGATGAGCCACGTTGGCTGGGGCCTCGATGAGCGGGCCCACTGGCACGGCCTGACCCAGTTCCCCGGCGGGATGGGCATGGAGCTGCGCAGCTTCTACGGCAACGTGATGTTCTCCATCGGGCCGAACAACGAGCTGGGCGGCCCGAACGACACCGCCTGCCACTTCGACATCCCGATGCGCGGCAACTCGCTGTACCTGGACGACGAGCTGATCGTCGACGCGGGCGAGCTGACCGTTGCCGAGATGCGCCCGGTCGGCCGCCGATGAACGCGAACGCGGCGGTGCGCGAGCACCACATCGGAATGATCGTGCCCAGCTCGAACCTGACCATGGAGACCGAGCTGCCCCGGATGCTGCACGCTCGGGAGGAGGTCGAACCGGGGGACCGGTTCATCTTCCACTCGGCGCGGGCGCGGATGCAGCACGTGACCCCGGAGCAGTTGCGGGCGATGAACGCTCAGGCCGAGCGGGCGGCGGCGGAACTCGCCGACGCTCGCCCGGCGGTCGTGGCCACCGCCTGTCTGGTGGCGATCATGGCGCAGGGGCCGGGGTACCACTGCACGGCGGAGGACGACATCACCCGTGCGCTGCGCGCCGAGGGGGCTGATGCCCCGGTCATTTCCAGCGCTGGCGCACTGCTGTCCGGGATCGACGCGTTGGGCGCGCGCAAGGTAGCGATTCTGACGCCGTACATGAAGCCGCTGACGAAGGCGGTGGCGGACTACATCGAGGACGCCGGGGTCGAGGTGGTGGACGCGCTCTCCCTGGAGGTGCCGGACAACCTCGCCGTGGCACGGCTGGATCCGGCCGATCTGCGCGAGCACTACCGCAAGCTCGACCTGTCCAACGCCGACGCCCTGGTCCTGTCGGCCTGCGTGCAGATGCCGTCCCTGCCCTCGATCCAGCCGGTGGAGGACGAGGTGGGGATCCCGGTGCTCTCGGCCGCGACCGCCACCACCTTCCGGATCTTGTCCGAACTCGGACTCGAAACCCGAGTGCCCGGCGCGGGCAAGCTGCTCAGCGGGGCGGTTGACAGCGCCGGAGCGCCGACTCGCTCGGCTTGACGTTCCAGCGCGTGGCCGGGACCGTCCGCAGCGGCCGGGCGTCCCGGCTCCTCGGCCTGCGCTGAACAACTCACCCGGTGCGAGCTCGTGTTCGATCGTTCGCATCCGAGGTCGTCGGCGTCATCTTCGCGTCGGCCAGAACTGCGTTGAGCGGAAACCGCTTTCATACAAAACCTTTTCAAACAAAACCTTGCACATCCGGATAGTACGTGTTCGGATCATCTGAATCCGACGCGGGTTCCGGCGAGGACGAGGAGGCCAGCGTGGCTGCGAGCCAGTCGTTCGAAGTCGTTGTTGTCGGTGCCGGTTTGGGAGGCCTGTGCGCCGCGCTGTCGCTGCGGCAGCGGGGCCTGCGGGTCACAGTGGTCGAGGCGGCGGCGCAGTTGGGAGAGATCGGCGCGGGAATCCAGACCGCGCCCAACGCCAGCCGGATCCTCATCGGGCTGGGGCTTCGCGCTGAGCTCGAGCGCGTGCGCACCGAACCCCAGGACCAGGTTCGCCGTCGCTGGGCCGACGGGAGCATCATCGCCCAGCTGCCGCTCGGGCAGCGGGTGATCGACCAGTACGGGGCGCCCTACTGGCACTACCACCGCGCCGACCTGCACGGCGTCCTGCTCGAGGCGTGCTTGGATCCGACGGGCCCCGGCCCGGTGGTCGAGGTCGCCACCTCGGCGCAGGTGGTCGAGCTCGATCGCACCGATCCGGTGTGCCCGGCGGTGCTGACCGCTGATGGCCGTCGGTTCGCCGGGGACCTCGTGATCGGGGCGGACGGCATCCGGTCCGCGGTGCGGGACCTGGCGGGGTTCGACGACACCCTCGAGTTCTCCGGGGAGATGGCCTATCGCGCGCTGATCCCCGGCGACCTGGTGGCCGCCGACCCGGCGACCCGGTTCCTCGTGGACCGCTTCCACTCCACGATCTGGTACGGCCCGGACAAGCACCTGGTGCACTACATGATCCGCGGCGGTCAGTACCTCAACGTCGTCGCGATCGTCCCGTGCACCGAAGAGATCGCCCGGGACTGGAGCGGCCCGGCGACCGCGGCGCAGCTCGCCGCGGAGTACGAGGGATGGGACGAGCGCGTTCCGGCCGTGCTGGCCAAGGCGAAGGACGAGGACGTGTCGGTGTGGGCGATGTACCGCCGGCGCCGCGACCCGGTCTGGGTCGACGGGCGGGTCGCCCTGCTCGGCGATGCCTGCCACGCGATGTTGCCCTACCAGGCGCAAGGCGCTTCCCAGGCGATGGAGGACGCGGCCGTGCTCGCGGAGGAGCTCGGCAGGGTGACCCGCGACGGGATCGAGACGGCCCTGGTCCGCTACGTCGATCGACGGGCGAAGCACGCGGGCATGGTTCAGGACGCGTCCCTGCAGAACATGAGCTTCTACCACCTGCCCGATGGCCCGGAGCAGTGTGAGCGCGACGAGAAGCTGCGTCGCTTCGACGGTGAGTCAGACGTTTCCTACGACTGGCTTTGGAATGGCAGCCCGCTCACGGATCCGGACACCGAATCCATCCAATACCAGTTCGCACGCTGACGCGCGACGCCGACGCGACATCACAACGGAGTGACTCATGCGTACCGGAGACCAAGTCGTCCAGGACCTGCCCTGGAGATGGAGTGTGCAAGGCAAGATCTTCCTGATCGGCGGACTGGGCTACATGTTCGATGCCTGGGACGTCGCGCTGAACGGCTTCCTCACCCCGCTGGTGGGGACCGAGTTCGGGCTGTCGCCGGGCCAGAAGGGACTGGTGGCCACCGCCAACCTGATCGGCATGGCGGTCGGGGCGGTGGCCTGGGGGACGGTGGCCGATCGCATCGGCCGCAAGCGGGCTTTCAGCATCACGTTGCTGCTCTTCGCGCTGTTCTCCGCGGTCGGGGCGCTCTCGCCGAGCCTGGAGATCTTCCTGCTCCTGCGCTTCCTCGCCGGAGTCGGGCTCGGAGGGTGCATTCCGGTCGACTACGCGATCGTCAGCGAATTCTCGCCCCGCCGCCAACGCGGGCGGGTGCTGTCGGCGATGGACGGCTGGTGGCCGGTGGGGACCACGCTGGCGGGTGTCTCGGCGACGTTGCTCGTCCCGGTGCATGGGAACTGGCGCTGGATGCTGGTGCTGATGATCCTGCCGGCGCTGCTGCTGATCTGGGTGCGACGCGGTGTTCCGGAGTCTCCGCTGTACCTGGTCCGCAAGGGCCGTGAGGAGGAAGCTCGCGCGGTCATCGACGATCTCGTCCGTCGCACCGGTGCGACGCCGGAGCCCTACGTGATTCCGGCGGCGGTCGTGGAGGACACCCGCGGTGGGGCGATGGCGGCGGCGTTCGACCAGCTGCGCCGGGTTTGGGCCTTCAACCCGCGGATCACGGCGGTTTCGTGGGTGTTGTTCACCAGCGTGATGCTGGTCTACTACGCCGCGCTGAGCTGGATGCCGTCGATTCTGAAGGCGGAGGGCTTCGGCGAGATCGCGGCCTTCGCTTCGACCGCGCTGATGAACGCGGTGGGCATCGTCGGTGTCGCACTGGCGGTGCTCGTCGTCGACAGGGTGGGCCGCAAGCGGGTCATCGCGACCGCGGGGCCGATCATGTCGGTGATGCTGGTGGTGTTTTCGTTGCTCCTGGGAACGCCTTCCTTGGCGGTCGTGGCGATCGGTGCCTTCGGTCTGTTCGCCCTGGTGGTCATCCCGGTCATGTACGCCTACGTCTCCGAGCTCTACCCGACGGAGCTGCGCGCCTCGGGCTTCGGCTGGGCGTCGTCGTCGAGCCGCGCCGTCACCGGCTTCGCCCCGCTGCTGTTCGGCAGCGTGCTGTGGCCGGTGCTGGGCCTGCCGCTGACCTTCACAGTGCTCGGCGCGCTCGTGCTGGTCGCGGTCGTGTTCATGATGGTCGCGGCACCGGAGACCCGAGGTCGCGAACTCGACCGCATCACCGATCCCGGCGCCGAGCAGGCGGTTGTGAAAACCACTGCGACGACGGAGACTTCCGCGCGCTGAAAGCGAGATCCGCAGGTGTCGAACAACGGACGAGGAGGTTGACCGCGTGAAGCCCGCTGCGTTCAGCTACTACCGGGCGCATGACGTCGCCGATGCCGTCGGCCTGCTCGGCGAACTCGCCGCGGCGGGCCAGGAGCCGAAGCTCATCGCCGGCGGCCAGAGCTTGATTCCGATGATGAACTTCCGGCTCGCCCGGCCGACGGTCCTGGTCGACCTGGGGCCGTTGCGCCGCGATCCGGCGATGAGTTCGATCCGGCGCGACGGCTCAGAACTCCGGATCGGGGCGCTGAGCACCCATCGTGCGGTCGAGACCTCCGGTCGGGCCTTGGGCCCGGAGTTCGACGTGATCTCCCGGGCCATGCGGTGGGTGGGCCACCTGCCGATCCGCTCCCGTGGCACCGTCGCGGGCAGCATCGTGCACGGAGACGCCACCGCCGAGTGGTGCCTGCTCGCCCTGCTGCTCGACGCGATGATCGTCGCCGAAGGCCCGAACGGACGACGGGAGATCCCAGCCGCGGAGATGTTCTACGGGTTCTACGCCACGGCCGTCGAACCCGACGAAGTCGTCGTGGAAGTGCGCTTCACCCGCCCGGCACCTCGGGCCGCACTCACCGAGTTCGCCCGCCGCCACGGGGATTTCGCGACCGTCGACGCGGCGGTCGTGCTCGACGCTGACCCCACCGCCGAAGCGGGTCCGCTGACCGGCGGTCGGGTCGTCCTCGGTGGCGTGGCCCCGGCGCCCATCCGGGTTCCCGAGGCCGAGGCCGTCCTGGCCGGCGGCGTCCCCGGGCCGGATCTGTTCGCCGCGTGCGGCGAGGCGGCCGCCACGGCCATCGATCCACCCGACGACGCGGCCGGTACCAGCGCCTACCGCCGTCGGCTCACCCGGACGCTCGTCGCCCAGGCCCTGCACGAGGCGTGGGAGGCGTCGACTAGTGACTGTTTATCTGTCTAGAGTGGACTACTCTTGTCTGTATGGGGAGTGTTTGCCGGATTTCCGAGTTCGCTCGGCGGGTCGGTCGGTCATCATCGACGGTCCGTCGCTGGGGGAACGAAGGGCGCATCGCTCCGAAGCGGACCGTGACTGGGCAGTGGTACTTCGCCGAGGGCGATGTACGCGCTGCACTCGGAATCGCAGCTCGCGGCGACCGGGTTACGGTCGTGTACTGCCGCGTGTCCTCGCCCGGTCAGAAAGACGGCCTCGCCTCGCGAGTGAGCGCGATGGACGAGCTGACCGGTGGTGGCCGGTGAAGGTCACCCGCATCGCCTACTCCAAGAACCTCAACGCAGGGAAGTACGCGGCGCTCGAAGAGCAAGCGAGGCGTCTGGGACGCGTACGGGCCATGGTGTGGGCCCGATACGGGTCACCGTTGCGGGACGGTGTCAAAGACCGCAAGATCCGCGATGCGTGGATGGCTGACGGCACCGCGGATAGCTTCGGTGTGCTCGCCAACGCGTGGAAAGAGACCGTGCGGGACGCGGTAGCCGACATCGCCGCGTATCGCGAAGCGGGAAAGGTCAAGGTCCGTAAAGCGGTGCACCGCCGTTACCGGGAAGAGTCCCAGCGTAAGAAGGCGTACATGGCACTGAAACGCGGCCGGTGGCAAGACGATTCTTTTCTGGCTCGCCAGATGCGGCAGCACGTCAAGCACGGCGTGAGCTGCACAGCGAATCAGATCGTGGTCCGGTCCGACCAGTACAACACCTGGACCATGTCCGGCGGTGACGTGTGGATCGACATCCCTGGCCTGGAACGCAGGCAGAAGATCGCGATTCCGCTGAATACGCCCTTTGCCCCGTCCGGGACGCTTCGGCTGATCCTGCGTGCCGGCTATGTCGAGGTGCACTACGCCATCGACGCCCCTGACCTGCTCGAGACCAGGCCATGCGGCGCGGGAAAACTGGGTGTGGATAAGGGCTACACCGAAGTGCTCACCGATTCCGATGGTGTCCATCACGGGCAGGAGCTAGGTGCGCTTCTTCGCGCCGAGTCTGACTTCATCAAGGTCAAGAACGCTCGCCGGGCGAAGATCCGCTCGGTGGCCGAGAAGGCCCGGAAATCCGGTAATCTGGCGAAGGCTGACCGCATCGTGCGAAACAACCTTGGCCATGCCAAGAGAAACCGGCGCAGGTCCCGGTTCAAGTCATGTGTGCGGTCGGTGACGTTCACTGCTGTTCATGCGGTGGTCGACAAAGCCTCCCATGTAGTAACCGAGGATCTGACCCGGTCTTTCGTCTCCCGGCGCAAGCTGGGAAAGAACACTAACCGTCGCCTCGCCGCCTGGACCAAAGGCGTTACGGCAGAGGCGCTGAGTAGCGTGGCGGAGCGCAGAGGTTCTGCGCTGACGCTGGTCAACGCGGCTTACAGCTCACAAGTCGTCCCCTGCTGCCAGATCATTGGTCGGCGTTGCGGGGACAGGCTTCACTGCACCCGGTGTGGGGAGCTGTGGCAAGCAGACCACGCGGCTGCGATCAACATCCTGGAACGAGACGGTGATCCCGCCATCACCATCTGGACCCCGTTTGACCGGGTGAAAGAGCTCATCCAGGAACGTGACCGCCTCCGGACCAGACTGCCGGTCCAGGACTCCAGCGCACCAGCGCGGAGAGCGAATTATCCGATCCCAGCAGCAATGCTCAAGGAATAGGAAGCAGTGACGCGATGACTGCACGCGATACCGGTGTCCGGCATGGATCTCCGCAGTCCGACGGGAATCGCTGGGTCGGGGCAGCCGTCCCCCGGCGCGAGGACCCCCGCTTGCTGCGCGGTCGGGGGCGGTTCATCGACGACGTCCAGCTGAGCGGGATGCTGCACGCGGGTTTCGTCCGCTCCACCGTCGCGCACGGCCGGATCCTCGGCATCGACCTGTCCGCGGTCCGCGAGGTCGAGGGTGTCGTCGCCGCCTACACCGCTGAGGACCTCGACCTCGGCGACATCGTGGCGCTGCTCGATCGCCCGCCGGAGGAGTTCGCGCCCACCGCGATGCCCATCCTCGCCAGGGAGAAGGTGCGTTTCGTCGGTGAACCGGTGGCCGTGGTCATCGCTCGCGACCCGTACAGCGTGGAAGACGGCATCGAAGCCGCGGTGGCGACCTACGAGCCCTTCGACGCGGTTGTTTCGGAGGAGACCGCGTTCGCCGCGGACGCACCGCTCGTGCACGAGGAAGCGCCCGGAAACGTCCTCCTCGACGTGTCGATGTTCGACACGCCCGGTGTCGACACCGCGTTCGAGGCCGCTGAATCCGGACCGGGATGCGTGGTCGAGGTCATCACGCGCAGCGGGCGCCAGAACGCACTGCCGCTGGAAACCCGCGGTGTGGTCGCCTCCTGGGACGACCGCGACGACCAGCTGCTGGTTCAGACCTGCACCCAGGTCCCGCACCAGGTGCGCACGGTGCTGGCCCGCTCGCTGCGCATGCCGGAGCGCGCCGTGCGGGTCACCGTCCCCGACATGGGCGGCGGATTCGGCCAGAAGTGCGTGGTCGGCCGCGAGGAGATCGCGGTCGCGGCGGCGGCCCGGAAGCTGGATCGGCCGGTGAAGTGGATCGAAGACCGCAGGGAGGCGCTGACCGCAGCGTTCCTGGCCCGCGAGCAGCGCTACCGCACCCGCGCGGCGTTCGACGCCGAGGGCCGGATCACCGCCCTGGACGTCGACGTCGTCTGCGACATGGGCGCTTATTCCTGCTACCCGTTCACCGCCGGTATCGAACCGCTGATGGCCTCCGCCGAGATGCCGGGTGTCTACCAGGTGCCCGCCTACCGGGTCCGCGGCCGCGCCATCACCAGCAACAAGGCGCCGACCGCGCCCTACCGCGGGGTCAGCCGTCCGCAGTACGTCATGGCGATGGAACGCGTGATGGAGCGTGCCGCGCGCGAACTGGGCATCGACCCGGTCGAGATCCGCCGGCGCAACGTGATCACCGAGTTCCCCTACACCGGCGTCAACGACGTCACCTACGATCCCGGCACCTACCGGGAATCGCTCGACCTCGCCGAGGCCACCCTCCGCGATGAGGGCTGGTACGAGTTCCGGGAGCGGGCCGCTGCTGAGGGACGGCACATCGGCATCGGCTACTGCTGCTTCTCCGAGCGGACCGGTTACGGTTCCGATGCTTTCGCCAAGCGCAAGATGCAGGTGGTTCCCGGATTCGACATCTCCGAGATCCGGATGGACACCACGGGATCAGTGGTGGTCACCAGCGGCACGATGAACCACGGGCAGTCGCACGAGACGACCCTCGCCCAGATCGTGGCCGACCGGCTGGGACTGGACCTCGACAAGGTCAAGCTGCGGCAGGGCGACACCGAGCGCATCGCCTACGGATGGGGAACCTTCGCCTCGCGGTCGGTGACCATCGGCGGCTCCGCGGTGTCCGTCGCGGCCAGACGTCTCGGCGAGCTCCTGTGCACCATCGCCGCGCACTTGCTCAAGACCCGTCCGGACAACGTGCGCCTGGACGGCGACGGGGGAGTCGTCCAGATCGACGATCCCGCTACGCGAGTGTCCTTTGAGGACATCGCGGACGTGGCCTATCTGCGCAGCCACCTGTTGCCCAAGGGCGTCGAACCGACGTTGACGGCGACCGCGAGCTTCGATGTCGCCGGTGACGGCACGTTCTCCAACGCCACCCACGCCGTGGTCGTCGAGGCCGATCCGGGCACCGGTCAGCCCAAGATCCTGCGCTACGCCTGCGTGGAGGACTGCGGCGTGGTGATCCACCCGCAGGTCGTCGACGGTCAGTGCCGCGGCGGGATCGCCCAGGGCATCGCCGGAGCGCTGTTCGAGGAAGTCACCTACGCCGACAACGGCGAGCCCTCGGCGGCCAGCTTCATCGACTACCTCGTCCCGACCGCGACGGAAATCCCGGACATCACCGTCACCCACCTCGAAACCCCTTGCGCGTTCACCGAGAACGGTGCCAAAGGTGCTGGCGAGGGCGGCACGATCGGTGCTCCGGCCGCTGTGCTGAACGCGATCAACGACGCACTGCGCCACACCGGGGTCGAACTAGACACGACTCCCGTGCACCCGCAGACCGTGCTGGCCGCGCTGGACGCGGCCCGCTCCCCGCAGTTGTCCAGCCGAGAGGAGGCGACCACCCTGTCATGAGCGAGCGACACCTGATCGGGCTGAACGTCAACGGTGCAGCGCACGAAGCCCTGGTCGAACCGCGGAAGACCCTGCTCGACGCCCTGCGCCACGACCTCGGTCTCACCGGCACACACGCCGGATGCGAGCACGGGGTGTGCGGGGCCTGCACCGTCCTGGTCGACGGCGAACCGGTGCGGGCCTGCCTGATGTTCGCCGTGCAAGCCGAGAACTGCGACATCCGCACGGTCGAGTCGCTGGCCGACGACGGCGAGCTCTCCGACCTGCAGCGCGCTTTCCGCGACCACCACGGACTGCAGTGCGGGTTCTGCACACCCGGGTTCCTCATGCTCGCCGAGGGCTTCCTCGCCCAGCAGCCGGACCCCGACCGCGAGGAGATCCGCGAGGCGGTCTCGGCGAACCTGTGCCGCTGCACGGGCTACCAGACGATCGTCGACGCGATCGCCGCGACCGCTGCGTGCCGACGGTCCACTTCGGACATTTGCCCGGCCAGCACCTCCGCCGAGAAGGAAGCGACACCGTGATCCTGGAAAACCAACTCGAAGTCCCGGCCGACCCGGATGCCGTGTTCGCCCTGATCAACGACGTCGAGCGGGTGGCGGGCTGCCTGCCCGGCGCGACCCTCGACGGGCGCGACGGCGACACCTACCGCGGCCGCGTCAAGTTCAAGGTCGGCCCGATCAGCGCCGCGTACTCCGGCACGGTCCGGTTCAGCGAGGTCGCCGCCGCCGATCGCCGACTACGCTTGCTCGCGCGGGGAGCGGACAGCCACGGCAACGGCGACGCCGAGGCCGATGTCACCCTGACCGTGGTCGGAGCTCCCGGGGGAGCGACGCTCAAGCTGCACACCGACCTGTCCGTGCGCGGAAAGCTCGCCCAGTTCGGCAAGAGCGCGATCAGCACCGTGTCCAACCGGCTGCTCGACCAGTTCGCCCGCAATCTCGCCGTCCAACTGCAGCAGGGGCCGAGCACCGCAGTCGCGGAACCGGCACCCGGAACCCCGGCCAGCAACGGCGTCGCGCCCGCCCCGGCTGCGAACGACAGCGGCGATGCCCTCGACGGGCTGGCGATGCTGCTTCCTCCCGAGACCCGGCGGTACGCCGCGCTGGCGGCCGCTGCAGCCCTCGGGTTCTTCCAGGGCTGGCTGCTCGGCCGGATCCGCACCCAGGACAAACTGATCAAGGAGTTGCAGCGTGCCCGCTGATGACGACCGATCCACCGGCCTGCACGGGGCCGAGGCCGACGCCACCTACGACCGGGCCGGGTTCGGTGCCGCTGTTCCCCGCGGCAGCCGCCCGGCACTGGTCGTGGTCGACCTGACCCGCGGCTTCACCGAACCCGGATTCGCCTCCGGATCCGACCTCACCCGAGAGGTGACCGCGGCGGCCGTCCTCGCGGCCACGGCCCGGCAGCGCGACGTGCCGGTGATCTACACCGCGATCAGCTACACGCCCGCCGAGGCCGACGGCGACTCCATCGCCTGGCTCCGCAAAGCACCGGGCATGCGCGCTCTGCGGGAAGGAAGCGAAGAGGTCGCTCTCGATCCCCGACTCGAACAGCACATCAGCGACCACCTCGTCCTGAAGAAGGGCGCCTCCGCATTCCACGGAACTGGCCTGGCCACCCTGCTGACCAGCCTGGGCACCGACACTCTGCTGGTCTGCGGCGCCACCACCTCCGGCTGCGTCCGCGCCACCGCGGTCGATGGCGTGCAGTGCGGCTTCAACACCCTCGTCGTGCGAGAAGCCTGCGGCGACCGGGCGCAGGGCCCGCACGATGCCGCCTTGTTCGACCTGCAAGCCAAGTACGCCGATGTCGTCGGCCTCTACGACGCCCTGGCGTACTTCGACCGCCTGCCCGGGCGCGATACCGCCGCGCTCACCACAGCGGCCGGGTAGCGCGCGACCGCTGAGCCGACACGCTGACACAGAAAGGCCACTCGTGACCACTTCCGTCCCGTCGATCCCGACCGAACCACCGACCGCCCGCACCGTGAGCCAGCCGGCATTGGCCGATCTCGGTGACATCCCCGCGGTAAGCCGATGGGTGCGTTCGGGATCGCTCCGGCTGCACCTGCTCGACTACGGGCCGACCGACGGCGTACCGGTGCTGATCTTGCCCGGCATCACCAGCCCCGCCATCACGATGGACTTCGTGGCGCAGGGCCTGACCGACCTCGTGCGTCCCCTCGTGCTCGACGTCCGGGGCCGCGGGCTCTCCGACAACCCGCCCGAATCGGACGGTGCGTTGCGCGGTTACGACCTCGCCAGCTATGCCGCGGACGTCGAGGCGGTCGTGTCAGAGCTGCAGCTGGAACGCCCGATCCTGCTCGGACACTCCATGGGCGCGCGGATCGCGGCGATCGCCGCGACCACCGGCCGTCACGAACTGCGGGGGACCGTTCTGGTCGACCCTCCGATGAGCGGCCCGGGCCGGGATCCCTACCCCACGACCCTCGAAGCCTTCCTCCGCCAACTCGACCAAGCCCGCCGCGGCACCGACGCCGACGAGGTGGCGCAGTCCTGGCCCCGCTGGCCCCGCAGGGAGCAGGAGTTGCGCGCCCGCTGGCTGTCCTCCTGCTCGCGGACCGCTCTCGCAGCTACCCACGCCGGGTTCGAATCCGAGGCCTTCTTCGCCTTCTGGCCCGATGTTCCCGCTCCCTCGGTCCTCGTCCACGGAGCCGACAGCCCGGTCGTCACCGCCGCTGGCGCGCAGGAAGCGGCGGAGACCAATCCCTCCGCCGAACTCGTCGAGGTTCCCGGAGCCGGGCACATGGTCTTCTGGGACGAACCCGAAGCCGGTCTCGCCGCAGTACGCGACGCACTGCGAAAGTTGAGCTGATCCCTCGCTCGTGAGCGCGGAGGCGGTTTCCGGGAGGAACCGCCTCCGCCTGCCCGGGCACGCGATCAGTCGGGCACCGCCAGAGCGGGAGCCGAAGCACTCCGAAAAAGCGTTTCCTCGCACTCGTAGGCTCGAACCGAGATCGTTCGTCGAGGGACCAGGGAGCGGCTTCGTGACGGGAAGTCTGGCGGTATCGATCGCGGAGCACGCAGTCCGCGGGTCCGACTCGGGACCGTACGGGATCACTGCGGGGCCCGACTGCGCGCTGTGGTTCACCGAGGTGCATCGAGGGCGGATTGGGCGGATCGGGCCCAGCGGTGAGTGCACCTCCTACCAGCTGGCCCCGCCCTCGGGAGGTCCGTCGCTCATGGCGACCGGTCCGGACGGAGCGGTGTGGTTCACCGAGTGGCAGGGGCATCGGATCGGCCGCATCACGACCGGCGGTGCGATCGCGCACTTCGGCATCCCCACGCCCGATGCGGGGCCGTTCGGCATCACGGCGGGGCCTGATGGGGCGCTGTGGTTCACCGAGATGAACAGCGACAAGATCGGTCGCATCACCATCGGCGGAGCGGTCACCGAGTTCGACCTGCCGACGGCGGGGAGTTTCCCATCGATGATCACCGCCGGTCCGGACGGCGCGCTGTGGTTCACGATGAACCAGGCGAACGCCATCGGCCGGATCACCACCGGGGGAGAGGTCACCGCGCATCCGCTGCCCACCGCCGACGCGGGCCCGGTCGGCATCACCCCCGGCGGCGACGGTGCGCTGTGGTTCGTCGAGATCGGCGCTGGTCAGATCGGTCGCATCACGACGGACGGCGGGATCACCGAGTTCCCGCTGCCCGACCGGACCGCCCGACCGCACGCCATCACCGCGGGTCCCGACGGGGCTTGCTGGTTCACCGAGTGGGGCTCGGGCCGCGTCGGCCGCATCAGCCCGGAAGGGCACATCGAGACCTGCGCCTTGCCCACCCCGGCCTCGGAACCCCACGGCATCGCCTCAGGCCCCGACGGAGCACTGTGGGTCGCACTCGAAACGGGATACATCGCCCGCCTGACGCCGCTGACTGGCGAACCAACGGACTGAAGCGCGGTCAGCTCATCGGCGTGATCGGACTTGCCCGCGAGGTCCAGATGGCACTGCGAAAACGACTCGGACACATGATGTCTGGTCAGTCCAAAGGCGACAGTTGGCGCAGTGTCCGTTCGGAGCCAGACGAATCCTCACTGTCCGGTGAGCGCTTCGCGGTGTTCTTGGACGTATTGCTGCACTGTTAGGGCTGGTCTGCCCGTGATCTGCTCGACGTCGGTGGTGGAGCGGTCGTAGCGGCCGTCGCGGTGCAGCTTCGCCATCGTGGCGATGTGCTGGCGCACGTGAGGATTCAGGTCTGCGCTCATCAGCTGGTCGAACCACTCGTCGTAGGACACGTGCGCAGCGGTGATGGGACGGCCTAGCGCGTGTGAGTACTCGCGGGCTAGTTCGTCGATGTCCAAGGTTTCGGGGCCGGTCAGGTCGTATGCCGCGCCGATGTGGCGTTGTGGTGAGAGCAGAACGGTCGTGATCACGTCGGCGACATCGCTGGCGGCGATGGGGGAGGTGCGGCCGGTCCCGAAGGGCAGTTCCAGCACGTCGCGGTCGCGGATCGACTTCGCGGCGAGCACGGCGAACAGCGGGTTCTCAAGCAGCACCGTGGGTCTGACGTGCACGGCCGGGACCGCGGACCAGTTGACGACGTGTTCGGCCAGCCAGTGCAGGCGCTGCTGGCGGGATTCCTCGGTGCTCGTCGCCGTCATCTGGGAGACGGTCATCTGCGACATGTTGACCAGCACTTCGAGGCCGGGTGCTTCCCGAATCGCCGCGCAGACGACGGCGGTCGCTTCGAGGTAGTCCGGCGAGACGCTCATGCTGAAGAACATGCGGTCGATACCGTCGATCGCTGCGGCGACGTGCACGGGATCGGTGAGATCGCCGACGACGACATCGGCACCGAGCGAGCGCAGTGCTTCAGCTCGGTCATCGTCGTGGTGGACCATCGCGCGAACTTCTCGCCGGTCGGCGAGAAGGCGTTCCACGACCAGCCGGCTCACCCCGCCGACTCCACCGCCGGCGCCGGTGATCAGATACGTGGGTTCGGTGGTCATCGAAGAGCTCAACCACCGGGGCTCGAGCGGAGCCGACGGCGGGTCGGCGCGCGCCCCGCGGGCTGGTGGGGACGTGGGTTCTCCGGCGGCGGTGGTATCGGCATGGTGATCTCCTGGCCTCGGGTGAGCAGGATCGGACGGCCGTGGTGCGAGGTCTGCACCGGTTCGCCGTGGCGCAGCGCGTAGGTCGCTTCGTCGCGGTGGACGGTGACGCAGATCCGGCTGCCGGCGAAGCACATCCGGAACGAAATGCGGCTCAGCGCGGGCGGTAGCCGGGGCGCGAAGCTCAGTTCGCCGCCGTGGTCCCGCATCCCGCCGAACCCGGCGACCGCCGCGATCCACGCACCGGCCAGCGCAGCGATGTGCAGGCCCTGGCGCACGTTGTGGTAGATGTCGTGCAGATCCGCCAGGGCCGCCTCGGCGAAGTAGTCGTAGGCCAGTTCGAGGTGGCCCACCTCGGCGCAGAGCACCGCCTGCACTGATGAGGACAGCGACGAGTCCCGCACGGTCAGCGGCTCGTAGTACGCGACGTTCCTGGCCTTCTCCTCCGGGCTGAAGGCGTCGCCGCGCATGAACATGGCCAGCACCAGGTCCGCTTGCTTGACGACCTGCTTGCGGTAGAGGTCGAAGTACGGGTAGTGCAGCAGCAGCGGATAGTTCTCCCGGGGCGTGCCCGCGAAGTCCCAGTGGGCGTGCTTGGTGAAACCCTCGGACTGCGAGTGCACCTCGAGCGCGTCGTCGTAGGGCACCACGACCCGGTCGGCCGCGTCCCGCCAGCGGGCCGTTTCCTCCTCGTCCACGTCTAGCGCGCCGGCCAGTTCCGGGTGCAGCTCGCAGTGGGTGGCCGCCTCGCGCAGGTTCCGCTGCGCCATCAGGTTGGTGTAGATGTTGTTGTCGACCACGGCCGTGTACTCGTCGGGGCCGGTGACCCCGTCGATGCGGAACCGGCCGTGCGCGTCGTGGTGTCCCAACGACGTCCACAGCCGTGCCGTCTCCACCAGCAGCTCCAGCCCGGCGGATGCCTCGAACTCCTCGTCCCCGGTGGCCGCCAGGTAGCGGGCGGTGGCGTCGGCGACGTCGGCGTTGATGTGGAACGCGGCCGTACCGGCCGGCCAGTAGCCGGAGCACTCCTCGCCGTTGATCGATCGCCACGGGAACGCGGCGCCTGCCTGGCCGAGCTGATCAGCCCGGTTCCGCGCCTTGTCCAATGTGGAGTGACGCCATTGCAGCGCGTTCCGGGCGGCATCCGGGACGGTGTAGGTCAGCAGCGGCAGCACGAACGACTCGGTGTCCCAGAACGCGTGCCCGTCGTAGCCGGGGCCGGTGAGCCCCTTCGCCGGGATCGCCCTGGTCTCCCCGCGGGCACCGGCCTGCAGCACGTGGAACAGTGCGAACCGGACCGCCTGCTGCAGTTCGGCGTCGCCGTCGATCTCCACGTCCGAGGCGTCCCAGAAGTCGTCCAGGAAGGCGCGTTGCTCGTCGAGCAGGCCTTGCCAGCCGCTCTGCCGGGCGCCTGCCAGCGCGGCCTCCACCTGGGACCGCAGAGCCTGCGGGGACCGCTGGCTGGACCAGCCGTACGCGACGTACTTGGTCAGCGAGAGCTTCTGCCCCGGGGGCACCTCGGTGGCCGCGGTCAGCCGAGCAAGGTCGCCCTCCGTCCGGTTCTCCGTCCACACCGGACCGGGCGCGGACACCGCGTGGTCCATCGCCGCTGCCATGCGCAGGCCGGACCGGCGGGTTTGGTGGCCCAGCACGGCGCGGTTTCCCTCTCCCACGGCGTATTCCGGGACCAGCGCGTTCTCCAGCACGGAGGTCACGCGCGGATCGTCGACCTCCTGCTCGATCGGTTCGTTGGCCAGCAACTCGGACTGCACCACGAGCGGCACCTTCCCGTCCAGCGGCTCGACCTCGTAGTGGATCGCGGCGATGGCGCGCTGGGTGAACGAGACCAGTCGCTCCGAGGTGATGCGCACGCGCCGACCGGTGGGGGAGACCCACTCGGTGTTGCGGTGCAGCGTCCCCGAGCGGAAGTCGAGGGCGCGCTCGTGGTGCGGGGCCGAGCCGTAGCGCATGTCCACCGGTTCGTCCTCGACCAGCAAGCGGATGATCTTGCCGTCCGTCACGTTGACCACGGTCTGCCCGTCCTCCGGGTAGCCGTACCCGGCCTCGGCGTAGGGCAGCGGTCGTCGCTCGTGGAAGCCGTTCAGGTAGGTGCCGGGAAGGCCGCGCGGCTCGCCTTCCTCGAACGAGCCGCGGAATCCGATGTGGCCGTTGGACAGGGCGAAGGTGGATTCGGTGCGGCGCAGGGCGTCCAGGTCCAGCCACCGCCACCGCAGCTCCCACGGGGCCACTTCGTAACCCGGTAGTCGAGGAGTCCTCACGTCGTCCACCACCTTGTGCTTCAGCGGTCCGCGACCAGGAGGTCGGCGAGGTCCGACACCACGACATCGGCGCCGTGCGCCCGCAACTCGTCCGCGTGGTGAGTGCGGTCCACGCCAACGACCCACCCGAACCCGCCGGCCCGCCCGGCCTGCACGCCGGCCAGCGCGTCCTCGAAGACCGCAGCCTCGGCCGGTGCGACGCCGAGCGCCCGGGCCCCGGCCAGGAAGGAATCCGGTTCGGGCTTGCCGCGCAGGTGCTGCTCGGTGATTACCAGACCGTCGACACGCGCTTGCACGAAGCGGCTCAAACCCGCCGCATCCAGCACCGATGCACCGTTCTCCGAGGAGGTCACCACGCCGATGGACAGCCCTGCGTCCCGCGCCGCCTCCAAGTAGCGCACCGAGCCCGGATACGGAGTCACCCCGCGTTCTCGGATGATCGTTTGCAGCGCCTGGTTCTTCCGGTTGCCCAGACCGTGGATCGTTTCCGCGGTCGGCGGGTCGTCGTGATTCCCCTCGGGCACGGAGATGCCGCGGGAAGCGAGGAACTGCCGCACACCGTCCGCCCGCGGCCGCCCGTCCACGTGCTCCAGGTAGTCGTCCTCGGTGAACGGCGAGAAGCGCGTGCCCTCCTGCTCCTGCAGGAACGCGTCGAACGTTTGCTTCCACGCCGCCATGTGCTGCGCGGCGGTGCTGGTGAGCACGCCGTCGAGGTCGAAGAGGCAGGCCGCGATCCGCTCTGGTGCCACGCGGCTCTGCCCGGATTGGCCCATGCTCGAAAGTTTTCCAAGCACGCAGGACTCCAAACGTCGACCGCCGCGTGGCCGTGGTCTGCCAGGTACGGGGCATGCATAAGTCAGGGCACCCGCAGACCAGGCGGACGCTGAGGTTCCGCTACCCGCACCGCCACGAAAAAGCGAGTTCAAAAACAGGTTCTCAGGTCGAAGAACGGCGCTTGGCCGTGCCGGGGTGGGCGAGTTGCTCGGGGACGACCACTTCGTCGTAGAGCTTCTCGCTGACGCCGGATTCGAGCGCGGCGGCCTTGAGGGTGAGGTTCTCGTCGAGTGCGTGGTGGGCGATCCGGGACGCCTCGTCGTAGCCGATGACCGGGCTCAGCGCGGTGACCATCATGAGTGAGTTGTCGATGTTCTTCGCCAGCTGGTCGTTGTTGAGCTGGGCACCTTCGACGAGGTATTCGCGGAAGTGGTCGCACATGTCCGCCAGGATCCTGGTGGAGTGCAGCAGGTTGCTGATGACGATCGGCCGGAAGGCGTTGAGCTCGAAGTTTCCCTCCGCGCCGGCCATGGACACCGCGGTGTCGTTGCCGATGACCTGGATGCACACCATCAGCATGGCTTCGGCCTGGGTCGGGTTGACCTTGCCAGGCATGATCGAGGAGCCGGGTTCGTTGGACGGGAAGGTCAGTTCGCCCAGGCCGGTGCGGGGGCCCGAGCCGAGCCACCGCATGTCGTTGGCGAACTTGTACAACGCGGTCGCCAACGTGCGCACCGCCGCTGAGGTGCGCACGAGTACATCCAGCGATCCCTGGGCCGCGAACTTGTTGGGGGCGCTGACGAAGGGATGGCCGGTCAGCTCGGCGAGTTCGGCGGCGACCTCGTCGCCGAACGCGGGCGGCGCGTTGAGCCCGGTGCCCACAGCGGTCCCGCCGATCGCCAGTCGGTGCAGCCCGGACCGGGTGGTGCGGAGGTGATCGACGGCGTCGTCGAGTTGGCCGACGTAACCGGACCACTCCTGGCCGACCGTCAGCGGTGTGGCGTCTTCCAGGTGGGTGCGGCCGATCTTGACCGCGTCGGCCCACTGCTCGCTCTTGCGCTCGGCGGCGTCGCGCAGGCGCTGGACGGCTGGCAGCAGCGCGGTGTCGATCGCCTGCACCGCCGCGATGTGCATGGCCGTGGGGAAGGTGTCGTTGGAGGACTGGCCCATGTTCACGTCGTCGTTGGGGTGGACCGGGTCCTTGCTTCCCAGCCGACCGCCGAGCAGCTGGATCGCCCGGTTGGAGATCACCTCGTTGACGTTCATGTTCGACTGGGTTCCCGACCCGGTCTGCCACACGTACAGCGGGAACTCGGCATCGAGGTCGCCGGCGACGACCTCGTTGGCGACCCGGCTGATCAGCTCGGCCTTCCAGGGCACCAGACGGCCCGTGCGAGCGTTGACCGCGGCTGCGGCCTTCTTGACGTGGCCGTAGGCGTGGTAGACGGGCTTGGGCATGCGGTCGTCACCGATGTCGAAGTGGATGAGCGACCGCTGCGTCTGCGCGCCCCAGTAGTGGTCGGCAGGTACCTCGACCTCACCGAGCGAGTCGGTTTCGGTCCGGGTTCCGGTGGCATCGATCCCGATCGGGACGTCGTGGATCCGCGGTGCGCGCTGCTGCTCGGCGGGCATGGTCAGCCTCCTCGTACCGGGCGGTAGACGGGTTGCCACATCGCTTCGCGCACCTGGCGGGGCGGGTCGTGCAGCTCGACCCGGGCCAGGCCTTCCTCGGCGGCCTGGTCGGCGACGGCTGCGGCGACGGTGGCCGAGACCTCGCGGAGGTCGTCCACCTGGGGCAGCAGCGACGCCCCGGGGGTGTGCGCGTCGACCATCCCGGCGACCGCCTCGGCCGCCGCGTGGAGCATGCCGTCCGAGACCCGCCGGGCCTTCGCGACGACCGCGCCGAGTCCGAGCCCCGGGTACAGCAAGGCGTTGTTGGCCTGCCCGATGGCGTAGGTGGTCCCGCCGTGGGTGACAGGCTGGACCGGGATTCCCGTGCAGACCAAGGCGTTGCCGTCACTCCAGCGGATCAGGTCGGCAGGCATTGCCTCGATGCGTTCGGTGGGGTTGGACAGCGGGAAGATGATGGGCCGCTGCACGTGCGCGGCCATCTCCCGGACGATGTCCTCGGTGAACGCGCCGTGCGCGGTTGAGGTACCGACCAGCATCGTCGGCCGCACGCGGGCGACAACCTCGGCGAGCCCGACCCCGCCGTCGTCGCGCCGCCACTGGGCCACCTCCGAACCTGGCCGGGCGTAGGGCACCTGGAAATCCCGCAGGTCGGACATGTCGTCGGTGAGCAAGCCCTGGCGATCCACCGCCCAGACCTGGCGGGTCGCCGCCTCGCGGTCGAGGCCGTCGCTCACCATCGCGTCCCGTACCTGGTCGGCGATGCCGATACCTGCCGTGCCAGCCCCGAAAATGACGACCCGTTGGTCGCGCATCGGCGCTCGCGTCACTTCGAGCGCCCCGAGCAGGCCTGCCAGCGCAATCGCGCCGGTGCCCTGCATGTCGTCGTTGAACGTGCAGATGCGGTCGGTGTACTTCTCCAGGATGCGGCGGCCGTTCGCCGGGCCGAAGTCCTCCCAGTGCAGCAACGCCTGGGGGAACATCCGCGTAGCGGCCGAGACATAGGCGTCGATGAAGTCGTCGTACCGCTGCCCCCGCACCCGCTGGTGCCGGTTGCCCACGTAGTACGGATCGTCGAGCAGCTGCTGGTTGTCGGTGCCCGCATCCAGGGAAACGGCGATGACCCGAGCCGGGTCGATTCCCGCGGCGGCCGTGTACACCGCCAGTTTGCCCACGGCGATGTCGATGCCGCCCACGCCCCAGTCGCCGATGCCCAGGATCTCCTCGGCGTCCGAGGCCACGATCAGATCGACTTCCTCGGCGCTCGACCCGGAGTTCGCCAACGCCCGGGGAATCCCGTCGACGTCGTCGATGGACAGGTACACCCCGCGCGGGCGGCGGTACTCGTGGCTGTACTGCTTGATCGCCTCACCCACGGTCGGGTCGTAGACGATGGGCAGCATTTCCCTCAGGTGCTCGCTGAGCAGCCGGTAGAACAGCACCTCGTTCCGGTCGTGCAGCGCCGTGAGGTACACGTTCTTGAGCAGGTCGCTCGACTGAGCGCGGTACTGCTGGTAAACCCGCTGAACCTGCTCCTCGATCGTGGTGACAGCCGAGGGCAGCAGTCCGTGCAATCCCAGGCTGTCCCGCTCACCCCGCGTGAAAGCAGTCCCCTTGTTCAGCAACGGGTTCCGCAGGACGTCCAGGCCTCGCGCCGTCGTGACGACACCACCACCTGACACCTGCTGCGGGATCCGCGCCTCGACCGTCTCCTGGCCCGACCTCGCCGACATGATCCGCATCCCCTTCTCGTGCGCGACTTCCAGCGGGCAGGCTCACCAGCTGGGACACGTATCCAGGGAAACCAGTCGGCCCCCGGCTGGCCAAGGGGACGAAAGGCCCCCGTGCACAAGCGCTCGAACGCACGTGCCCGCCACGGCGGCGTCCGGCCGGGTCTTGGTCAGTCGGACGGCTGACCGAAGCGCGGTCCCTTCATGCCTGGTGGGGGCCTGGTTCGCCCAGCCAGAGTTTCAGGATCTGGCGCACCTCATCGACGCTGGGGCTTTCGGCCGCCCACGCAGCGTAGCCGTCGGGTCGGACCAGAAGGGTGAAGCGCAGATCGCCGGCTGGGGAAGTCGCCACCACTCGATCCGTCCACGGCTCGGCAACAACAGCAGCGTCCCGGCCCACCAGCACGAACTTGCGTTGGCGCAACGCCTCGTACAGCCGAGCTGGTTCGCCTGCCAGACGGAGGTCCGGTACTCGGCGCCCGGCGAGCGGATGAGAGCACCAAGGGGCGCGGTAAGCGATCCCGATGCCGGAAATGCTGCGTGCCGCATGCGCCTCCACCACGCCCAGCTGATGCGCCACGGCGGCCACCGCAGCCCGCAAGGTGCGAACGAGCAGTGACCGGGTGATCACGGCGGTGAGGAGTGCGTGGCTCACCTGCAGCACCATCCGCCCCACCGGATGGCGCTCCACGTGGTAGCTGTCCAGCAACGGGTCGTCAGCCCAGCCCTGCACCACGGCTGCCAGCTTCCAGCTGAGGTTGACGGCGTCCTGCATCCCGGTGTTCAGGCCCATGCCGCCCATGGGCGAGTGGATGTGCGCGGCGTCGCCTGCGAGGAACACCCGCCCCTGCCGGTAGCGGGGTACCTGTCGTTCGTCGCTGTGGAAGCGGGAAAGCCAACGCGCGTCGTGCATCCCGAGGTCGTCGCCGACTGTAAGCGCCGTGATCTCCCGAACCTCGTCCAACGTGACCGGGGCGTCGTCGGGCAGCTGTGCCTGCCGGTCCCAGCCGATGATCCGGTACCAGCCATCCCCGAAGGGGGCGACGAAGGTGAAACCGTGTTCGTTCGAAGCGAAGTGCAGGACTTCGCCCGGCGGACGCTCGAGGAGCACATCGGCCAGCAACACGGACGTGACCACCGGTCTACCGGGAAACGGCATCCCCAGGTTCTGCCGGACGATGCTGCCCGCTCCGTCGGTGGCGACCACGTAGCGGGCCCGAAGTGTGTCCACCGTGCCGTCCGGCAAGCGCACGTCGACGTGCACGCCAGCCGGGTCCTGCCGCACCCCCGTGGCCTGAACCCCGCGTCGGATCTCCGCGCCCACGTTCTGGGCGCGGCGCAGCAGGAGGCGCTCGACTTGCCACTGGGGGGTTATGAGGATGAAGGGGAAGCGCGTTCGGAGCTTGGAGAAGTCGATGCGGATGCGGCTGAAGGGACGCATTTCCGCGATCGGCGTGCCGGTGCTGATGAGTTCATCGGCCAGGCCCCGGGCATCGAGCTGCTCCAGCGTTCGCGCGTGGACGCCGAAGGCGCGGCTCAGGTTGGATTCGTGCTCGCGCCGCTCCAGCACAGCGACGTCGACGCCGGATTCGGCGAGATCACTCGCGAGCATGAGTCCGGTCGGGCCAGCCCCGATCAGCAGAACGTCCTTGATCGGCGTCCCGTGTCCGTCAGCAGAGCCGCTAGCCACGTCTCCGAGTGTCGCCCCGGCTGGGAGGTGATGCTCGGCGAGGCGGTGAATTCCCTGGTGGTAAAAGGAAAAACCCATTCCCGGAGATGGTCGAACAGCGAGGGTGCGGCGGCCGGAGCGCTGATGCGGGGTGTGAGGTCAGGCGCCGTTCTCGCGGTGGTCGTGCGCGCGGAACACGTCCATCAGCAGGTCTTCGGCATGGCGGTACTGCAGGGTGTCGACCCACAACCGGTACTTCCCGGTGGCGCGCCGCCCTGCTGGGTGCGCGACGTAGCCGGCGATGCGCGCTTCGGCGAGGGTGAACAGCACGTCGGCGAGCTGGTTCGCGCCGATGTCGGCGAGCTCAGCCCATGCCGAAGCGGGCACACCGTTGTCGAAGCCGCCCGGCGGGAGCCAGAACATCGGCCCGCGTTGCTCGAACCCGCGGTCGGGCTCGTGGCGTGGCGCGCTCACCGTTCTCGCCCCCTCACTCCGTCGTCGGCTCCGATGATCAGGTACGCGGTGTTCATCGAAAACCCTTGCGCATCAACTCTTCGCGGGTGGGAGGAACTTGCGGTCGATCAGCGATTGCAAGGCGTTGCGGAAGGCGTCCTCGGTGTCCACCACCTTGTCGAACCCGGCCTGGCGCAGCTTGATGGTGCTCACGAACGCGCGCGGCCCTTCTGCTGCGCCGTAGGCGAATGCGAAGTCTGCGTGCTGGTCGCCGTGGCCGACGAACTTGTGGAGATCGGCGGATCGCAGCCCGTGCTTGGCGACGATCCGGTCCCAGACCTCGGCGTTGTCCGCGAGGTAGTCGGTCACGCTGGTCGGCGCGTCCGGCCCGGCCTCGACGCCGAGGGTTTCGGCCAGCCCGGACCACACGTTGCGCCACTCGAACACGTCGCCGTTGGTGATGTTGAACGCCTCATTGGCAGCTAGCGGCGAGCGGGCGGCCCAGACCATCGCGTCCGCCACGAGGTCGGCATCGGCGGCTTCCCAGACGAACGACGGGCCGCCGGGAAACCCGAACGGCTCGCCCTTCTCCCGGCGGATCGCCGCGTAAGCACCGATCGCGGGCAGCACGTTCAACGCGCCCGGGGTGGCGCCGGTAACCAGTTGCGGTCGCAGCGCGGTGTAGGCGAAGCCGTGCTCGGCGCCCATCTTCCGCACGTAGTCCTCGTGGTCGAAGAAGAAGTTGTCGTGGTCGCGGTGGGCGTCGCGCTCGCGGGCGGGGATCGGGATCGGGTGCAGGTGGACGCCGTAGACCTTCGTGCCCTGCAGGATGCTGATGTGCTGGAAGTTGTTGGCACTGCACGCGATCGGTTCCACCACGTTGTGGAGCATGGCGTTGTTCGTCGCGATCTGGTCCTCGCTGGACCAGCCCTCGACGAGTTCGGGCTTCTCGTGCAGAGCGGTGTAGGCGATGTGCGTGACGTCGGTAAGCGGTTCGAAGGCGGCGCGGGTGGCTTCGGCGTCGCGCAGATCGACCGGTAGGAACTCGATGTTCCGACCGCTGGGCAGCTGGGGCGTGCGCCGGGAGGCCCCGACGACGTCCCAGCCCGCGGTGCGGAATTTCTCGATCGCGGCGACCCCGAGCAGACCACTCGCGCCGATGACCAGCACCTTGTTCGGCATGTGAAAACCCTTTCCCGCGCAGGTCATTCCTCGGTGAGCGCGCCGAGCACGTCGTTGAACGCCTCGGTTGAGCTCGGGTGCGTGTAGATCGCGTCCCGCAGGTCAGCCGCCTTCAGCCCGTGCCGGATGGCGAGCGCGACCGTGTTGATCAGCTCCTGGGCGTCGACGCTGAGCAGAGCTGCGCCCAGGATTTCCTCGGTCTCGGCGTCGAGCACGAACTTCATCAGTCCGCGGGTCTCCTCCACGGCGTAAGCGCGTGGCATGGCCACGATCTCCGACACCGGCTGCTTGGCGATCGTCACGTTTCGACCGGCGGCGCGAGCTTCCCGCTCGGTCAGCCCGACGGTGGCCAGCGGCGGAGTCATGAACAGCGTGTGCGGCACGGCGACCCGGTCGGTCTTGCTGCGCTTGCCGTCGCCGATGAGCTGGTCGAGCACGATCCTGCTGTCGTCCAAGGAGATGTAGGTGAACTGCGGTCCGCCGTTGACGTCGCCGAGCGCGAAGATGTGCGGCTGGCTGCTCCGGAGGTGCTCGTCGACCTCGACCGCACCGCGATCGGTGACCCGCACGCCGGCGGCCTCCAACCCGAGCTCATCGGTCGCTGGTTTTCGCCCTGCAGCAGCGAGAATCGCGTCGGCCTGCGCTTCGCGCCGCTCACCGTTCACCTCGTAGACGACAGTCGCGGCGGTGTTGTCGTCGATGACCTCGACGACGTTCACGCCGGGCACGATCTCGATCCCTTCGTCGCCCAGGATTTCCGCGGCGGCAGCGGCGATGTCGTCGTCCTCGCGCCCCAGGATCTTCGGTGCGGCCTCGAGCAGCGTCACCTGCGAGCCGAACTGGCGGTAGATCGAGGCGAACTCGATGCCGAGGTACCCGCCACCGACGATGACCAGCCGGGTCGGCAGCGCGGTCGACTCGATCAGCTCCGTGCTGGTCCGCAGGTACTTGCTCAGCCGCAGACCGGGGACGTCCGGGATGATCGGCTCGGAGCCGGTGTTGATCAGGATCGTGTCGGCGGTGATCGTCAGGTCGCCGACTGCGGCGGTGTGCGGATCGAGGAGCACAGCCTTGCCGGTCACCACGGTCACGGTGGTGTCGAGAGCGTTGTAGTTCTCAGCGCGGAAGAACGCGGTCAGCTCCTGCACGGTGTTGACCGACCGCTCGTACCACTCCTGTGGGAGGTCGTCGCGACGGCGCTTGCGGGAATGGTGCACCAGCGCCTTCGTCGGCACGCAACCCACGTTCGGGCAGGTGCCGCCGTACATGTGCTCGGACCGTTCCACCAGCACGACTCGCTTGCCCAGCTCGCCGAGCTTCGCGGCGACGACCTTGCCGCCCTTGCCGAAACCGATCACGAGCACGTCCGCGTGCCGTTTCGAGTTGGTGTGCGACGCAGTCAGCCGGTCGGTGTCGTTCATCGCGGTCCCCCTCCGTCGACAACTCCCACGGTGGCGGTTTTCCCGGCGTTCGGCCAGACGTCTTTGCGGGAACGGCTATAAGCGCTGCTTAGAGCGCCGTGGTGTGATGGTCGAGTGGAGCTGCGGGAAATGCGTGCGTTCGTCGCCGTGGTGGAGGAAGGCAGCCTGTCCGCAGCGGCCCGGAAGCTGCACATCAGCCAGCCCGCGCTGTCGCAGACGGTGACCGCGCTGGAGCGGCAGCTCGGCATCCAGCTGCTGGTACGCCGCAGCACCGGCGTGCAGCCCACCGAAGCCGGCATGACGCTCCTGGCCGAGGCGCGAGCCGTGCTCGCCCGGCACGACCAAGCGGTCGCGGCGCTCACGAAGCACGTGGGTGAAGTTCGCCGCGGTGACGGCGGGCGGAGCGTTCGCCCTAGCGCCGCCTGACTGGGCCTGGCCGATCCCGGACTCATTGGCCTGGTTACCCCTCGCCGGCCACCCACTGGTCCGCCGCACCTGGGCAGCGTGGCCCGCGAACTCCCACCGCAAGGACCTCGCCGGACTCGTCGCAGCCCTCGACCGAAGCTGACCTGGCCGGTCAGGTGGTTCGGTTCCGCGCCCAGTCGCGCATCTGCGGCTGGATCTCGTTGAGGAACGCGGACTTCGCCCGTGTGTAGTCGTCGTAGTCCGGCGCGTCCGCATGGTGCTCGGCCAGGGCGCGCTTGATCTGTTCGTAGCGACTTGCCTGGTCGGGGTGGTGTCGCAGCCAATCGCGAAACTCAACGACGAACGCCGCGAACGGAGAATCGGTTCGCCGGATGTGGAGGATGGCGGCTTCGGTGGGAGCGTGGAAGAGCCGCTTCTCGTAGAGCGCGGCATCAGTGCGATCGCCTGGCCTCGGAGTGTCCCGATAAACGCCCGGGGAATCTTGCCGTGCGCCGTGAGCAGGGACGAAGGGCGTCGGTGCAAGGACGTCGGCGAGTTCCGCCAGATCCGGCAAGGACGGCATCCGCACCTGCAAGTCCACGATCGGCTTGGCGGCAAGGCCCGGTACCGCGGTGGAGCCGATGTGCTCGTAGACGAAGTGCTCGGCCCCGGTGAGAGACGCGAACGCCGACCGCACCCCGCCGAGGAGCTGCTGCGCTCGGGCCGGCCAAGCTGGATCGTGGTCGACGACGACGGCAGGCGGCATGCGGCGACGCTACCAACGTCCCGGCTCAGCGGCTTTGAACCACACGCCGGGCGTCTAACTGGCGGAGTGATTCGAGTGCAGCGCGGAATCGGGTCAGGGCGTTGATGATCCATGGCAGCGCGACCGGATCGTCTTCGACGGCGAGAAGGTCACCAGCGGTGGCGGAAAGATCCTCACCACCGCAGGAGGCCCAGCGACCATCACGGCCCGCGGCATCACCGGGAAGCGTAGTCCGGGGAAACGTTGTGGATGACGTTTCCCCGGACTACGCCGAGGGGGTCAGTGGTTCTGCTGGGTTGAGTTCTGGTGTTGTTCGAAAAGCAGGCCGTAGCGGTCGATTCGCCACAGCTGGCAGAGGATGAGCACGGTGGTGCCGAGGACCAGCGGCCAGATGTCGAGGGTGATGAGGCCCCAGGCGATGAGGGCGAAGCCGATCAGGCCGGCCGTTATCAGGAGGCGAAGCACGATTCGGTGCGCTGCTGGGACTTTTCCTTCGAGGTGGAGCTTTTCGCCGTAGATGCCTCGGGCTGCCCAGTTGTTCGGTTCGACTGGGCCGAAGAGGCGGACGTTTAGCCACAGCAGCCAGACCAGGACTGCGCCCACGCCGGCGAGTGACCACCAGCCCATCCAGTCGCGGCTCCAGACCGCCAGCTCGAAGACGGGGATCGCGGCGAAGCGGGTCCACCCGCTCCACGGGTTGGCGTGCCGCTTCCACGTCTCATCGGTCATGCCGTGGGCTTTTGCCACCACGTTGCTCGCGCTCATGGCTGTGCGTCTCCTTCGACGACGGGACATGCGGTGCGCATCTCCACTGCCATGACCGTATAGAATGTTCAGAAATTTGTGAACGGTCTGAACGTTGGGGATTCGTTGATAGTCTCTGGTGCGTGGATACCGAGCAGCGATTGCGAGACGCCGCCGAGAAGCTGGCGCTGACCCTGTCGCAGGGCGGCATGCAGAAGACGACCGCTCGGGTGATGACCGCGTTGCTCTACACCGAGCAGGACTCCATGACCGCCGCTGACCTGCGCGATCAGTTGGCCATCAGCTCAGGAGCGGTGTCCGCCGCGGTCAAGCAGCTGATCCCGCTCGGCCTGATCGAACGGGTTCCTGCTCCGGGCAGCCGTCGCGATCACTACCGCTTCCGGCGCGGCGCTTGGGCGGGCCTGATGTCACAGCAGAACGCGATTTTGCAGGTCATGGCCGCTTCGGCTCAGGAAGGCCTCGATGCGACGGGCGAGGAGGGGCCCACGGCGCGGCGACTGCACGAGATGAGGGACTTCTACGCCTACATGACCGAGCAGCTGGTCCCGCTCATCGACACCTGGCGCGAGAAGTACGCCGCCGAGCACGGCTGACGATCAGGTGGCGGTCCAGTGTGGGGGTCGCTTTGCCAGGAAGGCGGTGACGCCTTCGGTTGCGTCGGCTGATGCTCGGGCTCGTTCTTTGGCGGTGGATGTTTCGAGCCAGAGGTTTTCGTCATCCGCTGGGTAGGCAGCTTCTACCGCGCGCAGGGTTTCCTGGACTGCGATCGGGGCTTGGGCGGCGATCCGCTCGGCGATTGAGAGGGCCTCGGGGAGGGCTGCTCCTGGTTCGGTCAGGCGGTTGACCAGGCCCAGGTCGTATGCGCGTTGGGCTGCGAGGGGTTCTCCGGTGAGGAGCAGTTCCCTGGCTATGTTCAGGGGGAGGGCTCGTGGGGCTCGGAACAGGCCCCCGCATTCGGCGATCAGGCCGAGGCCAACTTCCGGGAACGAGAAGTACGCCGTTCGCGAGGCGACGATCATCGTGGTGGCCAGTGCGATCTCGAACCCGCCGCCGGCCGCGGCACCCTCGACCGCGGCGATCAGCGGTTTGCGCAGTTGGCGTTTGGCGATGCCGTACGGGCCACCGCGTTCGGTGGGTTCGCCGGCCCAGACACGGATGTCGGTTCCTGCGGAGAAGAAGTCCGGGCCGCCGGTGAGGACCGCGGCCAGAACCGAGTCGTCGTCTTCGAACTCGTTCAGCGCGGTGTCCAGGGCCTGGGTCATCGCGCCGTCGAAGGCGTTTCGTCGCTCGGGCCGGTCCATCGTGAGGACTTGGACCGCGCCCTTCCGCTCCACCCGCACCGCCACGATGTCACTCCTCAGCTCGGCGCTTGCATTCAAGCCGGGATTCTAAGTGCCGGTGCGAGTTTCTCCGTTGCTCAGCAGAAGCCGACCGCGTCGTCGGTCAGTTCGCCCAGGCGGGTTCCGACGTGGCCGGGGGAGTCCTCGAGGGCGTCCAGGCGGCGGTTGATCTCGGTTTGGACGACGAGTGCTTCGCGGCGGTGCCGCTGCACCAGGTCCCAGCGCTGCTGTTCGAGCGCGTGGTTCATGCAGAGCTCGGCGAGCTTGGCGCGGCGGTCCAGTTCGTCCAGGAGGCAGGACGCGAGCGGAGCGTCGTGGGAATGGGACATGGTCACACTCCGATTCGTCGGTGGATGTCTGGTGGCCTGCCATCCACTGTGATGGCCGACACCATCTCCACGGGCGAGGTGAACTACTCAATCATGCCCATGCACATGGCCTGAGTAGTGCACTGAGCTGGCGTGTTGGGGTTCCGTACGCTTCGGAGTGACCCGACCGCGGACTAGACGGGAGCAGTTGTGGGGTTCGAAGCGCCGATGATCACGATTGGCGAGCCTGGTTCGTTCGCATGGAAGGTCTTTCACGAGCGGCACCCCGCGATGATCGAGCAGCTGTGCGCCGCGACGCCCTACGGCGCCGATGTGCGGAGCAAGCTGGCGGAACTGCTGTGCGAGACGACGACCGGAGCTGTCGCGTCGCTCAACGCCGAGGCGCCTGACCACGACCGATGGACGGATTGGACCTCCGAGTGGGTCAGTAGGCCGTGGGAAGAGACTCCGTTCCTGTGGGCGGAGAGCTACTTCTTCCGCAGGCTGCTCGACGCCGTCGGGTACTTCGCGCCCGGGCCGTGGTGCGGTGTCGATCCCTTCGCGCCGATGAAGACTGCCGAGCTCCGCAGCGCTGCGGACACCGAGACGCTCAAAGCCTTCGACGCCCTCCCCGGACTGGCGCCGGACGAGCGCGACGCCACCGTGGTGCAGGCTGCGGTGTGGGGCAACCAGGCTGACCTAGCGTTTCAGCTGTCGACCGGGATCTCCGGGGCTGCGGGGTTGGTGAGCGGCGACAGCCAGGAGTTCTGGTCGTTGTTCGACACGACCGGTCCGGTCCACCTGGTGGCCGACAACTCCGCTGGTGAGCTCGCCGCTGACCTGGCGCTGATCGACCACCTGCTGACGACCCGTCGCGCGGACCGCGTCGTCCTGCACGTCAAGCCGACCCCGTACTACGTCTCCGACGCGACGCCCGCCGATGTGCTCGGCGTCCTGCGGCATCTGATCGAACTCCCCGGTGAGGTCAGTGCGATCGGGCAGCGGGTCTGGGAGGGCGTGCGGGGCGGACGGATCGAGGTGCGTGCGCACCCGTTCTTCTGCGCACCGCTGGACTACCGCGCGATGCCGGATGACCTGCGGGAGGAACTCGCCTCCGCTGAGGTCACCATCCTGAAGGGCGACCTGAACTACCGGCGCCTGGTCGGCGACCAGTACTGGCCCGCCACCACGCCGTTCGACGATGCGGTGTCGTACTTCCCGAGTCCGGTGGCCGCGTTGCGGGTCCTGAAGTCCGAGGTAGTGGTCGGCCTCGACGACGCGACCGTCGCGCAGCTGGGGGAGGGAACCTGGCGGACCAGTGGCTCCCACGCGCTCATCCAGACCGCCCGGCCCGCCTGATCGCGCTTTCGCTTGGCGGAACTGAGGTTTCGAGGAGTCCAAATTTCCCTAAAATTGGGCGCCCCAGATCACAGCCCGCCTGATCGGTCAGTTGCCGTTGGTGCGGAACTTGTCCATCATCCGGCGGTCTCGCTTCGTCGGGCGTCCGGCGCCGCGTTCGCGGCGGGCCACCGGCGCTGCGGACTCCGGCGGCGGGGCCGGGGTCCGGTCGATGTAGCAGGTGGCGGCGTCGGCCGCGCCGACGCGGCGCAGGATCACCCGAACCACCTCGACGGTCTTGGTCCGGTCACCGACGCGCGCCCGGACTTCGTCGCCGGGGGACACGGTGGTCGCGGGCTTGGCTGGGCGGTCGTTGACGCGCACGTGCCCGCCGCGGCAGGCCGCAGCGGCGTCCGGCCGGGTCTTGGTCAGACGGACGGCCCACAACCAGCGGTCGACACGGGTGGATTCCACAGCACTACATGATGGCACGTCACCCCGAGGTGGTCCGCCGACCGGCTGTTGTTCATGAATCTGCGTTGCGGACGATGGCCACCGGGCACGGAGCGTGGTGCAGCACGCCTGCTGCCACCGAGCCGAGGAACAGGCCGCGGAATCCGCCGATGCCTCGGTTGCCCACGACGAGCAGGCGCGCATCGCGGGCGGCCTCGGTCAACCTGGCGACCGGGTGGCCGCGTTGCGTGACCTCGTGGACCACGACCTCCGGGTGCTTCTCCCGCAGATCTGCGGTCGCTTCGTTCAACGACCGGCGGATCTTGCTCTCCACCTCGTCGCGGTAGCTCGGTTCCAGCGGCGTGTAGAGCAGGCTCTCCTCGTACCAGGCTTGGAACACGACGAGATCAGCACCGAACCGGGCTGCGGCGTCGAACGCGAACTCCAGTGCGACCCGGCTGTACTCCGAACTGTCCACGCCGACCACCACCGGGCCCGAGGTCGCCGGGACGTCCTTGCGCGGCAGGACGCGCGGGCGGCGACGCCGAGGCTGACCGCGCCCAGCAGCGCACCGGTGAAACCGCCCAGTCCGCGGGCGCCCAGGACCATCAGATGAGCTTCCGAGCTCTGGCGTACCAGCACCTCGACCGGCCGGGCGGTCCCGACTTCGGCGGCCGCTGCACGGCCTCCTCGGCGCGCATCGGGTCGTCGTTGGCGATCACGATGTGCAGTGGGGCGTGCCGGCGATCGGCTTCCTCCGCCGCCCACTCGGCCGCGCGAGCGGAACTGTCCGAACCGTCGACACCCACCACAACAGCAGACATGGCGAAGTCCTCAGCCTCACATTCGCAGCACGAGCATTCCGGGTACCCGCATCTGCCGCAGGAGTAGCACTCAGCGGGAGGTCAGGCGTGCGTCCAGCGACCAGGTGCCTGCGCCGACGATGAGCAGGAAGACGAGCCCGAACAGCTGGCTGAGTTCGGCGCGGGCGTCGCTGGCGTACTGCCAGAACCCCTGGTGGAGCAGCACGGGCACCTTGGTGAAGACCTCGGCGCCGATCATGTTGACGATCATGGGCAGGGTCGCCAGCCTGGTCAGCAGGCCGATGATGATCAGGATTCCGCAGCCGATCTCGAAAGCGCCATCGAGGTAGGCCCACACCGCCGGGGCTGGAAGCGGGGTCTGGGCCGCGAAGCGCCCGGGGCCCAGCTTGGCCGGGAACAGGAACTTCTGGATGCCTTCGGACAGGAAGATCCCGCCCACCACGATCCGGATCAGCACCACCGCTGCCGGGGCGGTCGTGCCCATCACGCGCATTCGAATGCTCATGGTTCCTCACCCGTTTTCGGGCGTTCGGGCTGGTGGCGTGGACCGTTGCTGCCCCGGGAACCACCAGTTCGGCGGTGGTGGTCTCGTGTCCGGTTCCCAGCTGAGGTCGGCGCCCGTGGGCAGGGTGGCGGTGAGGCTGTGGTCGGCTAGCACGCGGGTGATGTCGGAGGGCGAGACGATGCCGCGGAGTTTGCCGTGCTCGCTGACGAGGATCCGGCCGCGGCCGACCTCGCTCACGCGAGACAGCACGAGAGCCAAGGGCTCTCCTGGCTCGGCCGTCGCGATCTCCGCCACGGGATGGGCCACCTGGCGCAGCGCGGTTCCGCTGCGGGCTTGCACCGGGACGGAACGGAGGTCGTGGAGCGTCACGAGCCCCCTCAGCTGACCGCGCTCGTCGAGCACCGGGAACGTGGAGTGCCGGTGCGTGACGGCGGAGTCGCGGAAGAACTGCTCCACCGACTGCCCGGCCGCCACGGTTTCGACCGGGGTGGACATCACGTTCCCGACGTTGATCCCGGCCAGCGCGAGACCGATGCGCGCCTGCCGTTCCTCGGCGGAGGCCATGTTGACCACGAACAGCCCTATCAGCACCCACCAGAGACCAGCGGTGCTGCGCGCCAGTACCTCGACGACACCGGCGGCGATCAGCAGGAACCCGAATCCGCGTCCAGCCCATGCCGACCACACCGCTGCCCGGAACCGGTCGCCGCGCCAGGCCCACAGCACCGCCCGCAGGATCCGGCCGCCGTCCAGCGGGGCCGCGGGGATCAGGTTGAACACCGCCAGCACGGCGTTGAGCACCGCCAGGTAGCCGAGCACGGCCGTGATCAGCTCATCGGCGTCGAACTCGACGGCCAGCCAACTGCCCGCGCCGAACACCAGCGCGAGCACCACGCTGGCGGCCGGGCCGACGGCCGCGATCCGGAAGTCGGCCCCGGCCGTGCGCGCCTCGCCCCGCAGCCGAGCCACCCCGCCCAGCAGCCACAAGGTGATGCCCTCCACTGCAACGCCGTTGCGCCGGGCGACGACTGAATGCGCGAGTTCGTGCACCAGAACCGAGCAGACCAGCAGCACCGCCGCGGCGATGCCGATGACCGCGTAGACGACCGGTGAGTGCCCGGGCAGGTCGGCCGGGAGCACATAACCGCCGAGGCTGATGGCCACCAGCGCGAGGATGCCGATGACGCTCCAGTGCAGTCCGATCCGCACCCCGGCGTAGCGCCCCACCGGAATCGTTTCCTTCATCTGAGCCACTTCCCACCCGCGGAGTGATGGCCGAGCCCGGACGGCCCGGCGAACCGGAACCCCGTCGACTTCCACTATCCGACCGGAGGACGCCGTCCACCAAGGCTGCTCATTGGCCGTGCTGGACGCCGGGTTCTGCGGCCACCTCGTGGTCGATCGGTGCGGAGGGGCGGGTTCTCGTGCCCAGCGGGAGGACGGGGCGGCCGAGGCTGCTCTGCAGCAGCAGTGCGGTGGCTGTGTAGTAGGCGCAGAGCGCGGAGACGGCCAGCAGGACCGCACCGATCAGCACCAGAGCGGGCAGCGAGGCGACGAAGCCGATCGCCAACAGCGTGGATCCGGCCGCGAGCGTGGTCAGGAAACCGGTCAGCGCTGCGTTGTGCGCGGTGGCGGCTGCCGCTCCGGCCCAGGTGATGGCGGCGAGGACGACGAACCAGTAGCCGAAGGCCACCTGGGCGACCGGTGAGGCAGCGGGCGCGGGCAGCCCTGCGAGGACCAGGGTCATGTAGATGCCGTAGCCGATCCAGAACGAGCCCCACACGCCGTGCATGGCGGTGGCCAACCCGTCGCGGGCGCGGAAGGACCACGTCGTGGCCAGGAACTGCGCGAATCCACCCACCGCCATCGCGAACGGGAAGAGCACCAGGGGGGAGCCGCTGTTGCCGAACCAGCCGGCGAGGTTGGCCGACACCATGAAGGCGGCCGCGGCGAAGCCGTACAGCCCGAGTATCGATGGTGGTGCCACGGGGGACAGCGAGATCTGGGTGTGTTCCTGCTGGCGAGCGCTCGTCTCCACGACGTCGTTCGGCTCGTCCGTTCGCGCCGTGTCCTGAGTGGATTTCTGCGACATCACGAGCCTCCAACCGGTCGAGCCCAGCGGACGAACACGCGCCGGGGAACGCTGCCCATGTCGAGTCGCGCAGCCTCGGGAGGACGCTGATGGACAGCATTGCTGCGCGCATCAAGCCAACCCAGGATCTCTCCGGGGTTCTCCGCGGGTCGAGGAGGCGAAAGTCCTCGAAACCGGTTCAGCGAACGACGGCGACGGGGCACGGTGCGTAGTGCACCGCGGTGTGGCTGACCGAGCCGAACAGCGTGGAGCGGATGGCGCCGCGTCCGCGCGTGCCAACGACGAGCAGGTCCGCGTCGACGGCGGCGGAGAGGAGCGCTTCAGCTGGACGTTCGGACGTCGTCACCTGCTCTTTCACGCGGACGTCCGGGTAGTGCTCGCGCCAGCCCGCCAGCGCTTCGGACAGCTCCCGGCGGCAGTCGTCGACAACTCCGGGCTCGAGCTCACGCCCCAGGTCGGGGGAGGTGCAGGCCAGGACCGCCGTCAGCTCGGCGCCGTGGCGGTCGGCGAAGTCGTAGGCGAATCCGGTTGCCCGCGAGCTGCACTCAGACCCGTCCACGCCGACGACGATCCGTTCGAACACCGGTGCTTCGGCTCGTTCACCATCGCGTTCGTCGCGCAGCACCATCACGGGTGCGGTAGCGGTGCGCACGACTTCGGCAGCGGTCGAACCGAGCAGCACGCGACGGGTGCGGCTCAACTCGGGCGAGCCGAGCACGATGACGCTGGCGTGGGCGGCGACATCCCGCAGCACGGTGGCCAGAACCCCTATGCGCACCACGGTCCGCACGCCCAGCTCGGGAAACCGACGCCGGCATTCGGCAGCCATGTCCTCCAACGCCTGCTCCGCGGCGTTGTGCTGGGGCCCGACGACTTCGCTGGGGAGACGGATCCGGGTGAACTGCTCCAGCGGAACGGCGATCGCGTGCACCAGCAGCAACTGCTGCTTCCTGGTGGCTGCTTCGAGCGCGGCCCACCTCGCTGCCCGCTGCGATCCAGCAGAACCGTCGAACCCAGCGACGACCTCGGCCGAGCGCGAACCACGCATATCCGCCACCCCCCGCGCCCCAGGATGTCGGCTCGACGCCGGGCTCGCAGGCCCAGCGTTGCCAGCCGATCCCCTCGGATATCGGCTGGCAACGGGGCGTCGGCTCAAGCGAAGGCCGCTAGCACCCCTGCGGCCAGGGCTGAGCGTTCGACCATGCCGCTGGCGGTGGCGTGTTCGTCGCGGGCGTGGGCTCCGGCGCCCACTGCTCCGAGGCCGTCCAGGACCGGGATCCCGGCGTCGAGGACGAGGTTTCCGTCGCTGGCGCCGCCGACTGCGGTTTCGCGCAGGTCGGTGCCCAACTGCCGGGCGCACGCAACCCGGCGGTCACTGCTCGGAGCACCGGCGCCTGAAGACCTTTCGCCGCGGCTTCGACGAAGAGATCGTCGTACTCGGCCGTGACCTCCGTTGGCCGTCGGCGCACGGCGATGTCCCGCCAGATCCCGCTGCGGTCCCTGGACTGAGCGCGCAGCCACGCGGTCAGGTCGTCGCAGGCGGCGTCGCTCGTGCTGGCGTCCGCATCCGGGCCGGATGCCTTGACGTCGAAGGCATCGAACGACTCGACCCGAATCCCGAGCACTTCGGCGACACCGCACACTTCCCGGCTCAGCGCCAACATCGCCGTCCGGTGCCGGTCGATCAGATCCGCCATCGCGTCGTCGGCGAGCGCGGTTGCGGTGAGCATCGGCGTGGGACCGCAGCAGTACACCAGCGCTCGAGGGCTGAGCTCGGCCGCCAGCGCGGCGAAGTCCGGCCTGCCGCGCTCCTCGGTGGCGTGGATGCGCACCCGCTCGCCGTGGGCAACGCGCAGTTCGTCGGCGAACGGCATGGTGGCCAGCGACCGGCCTGCGTAAACCAACGTCGCCGAGGCTCCCGCCTCGACCGCCGCCGTCAGCCTCGGCAGGATGGGCGTGATGCCGATCCCTCCGGGGAGGAAGAGGTAATCCGGCGCGGGGAGCAGCGGGAAGTTGTTGCGCGGCAACGACACTTCGACCGCGCGGCCCTTGCACAGGAACCCTGTCGCGCCACCGCGCAGCGCGGTGTGCACAGTCGTCGAGGTCGAACGTGGCCAGCATGATCACCCGAAGCGCGTTCGGGGAACGCCGCAGTTCCCGGAGCGCGGTCAGCCCGTCCACGCCCGGCATCCAGACGTCCATCAACACCACGCCCGGACGGTGCTTCGCGGCGGCGGTGATCGCCTCGCCTCCGTCGCCCGCCTCGCCGACCACCTCGATGTCCGCCGCCGGTTCCAGGATCATCCCGGACCAGCCAGCAGTCGCGTCGCACCCACCGGCCCACGCCTACGACTCGCCCCAGGCCATCCGTGCGGGTAACCGCTGGTACCAGGCGATGCGCCAGGACGTCGCGACCTAACCGCCGGTGACGACTCCGATCCTGACCCTGGCCGCGGAGGACACCTATGCGCTGCTGCGGGAGCAGATGGCAGACAAGGGCGCCGACGTGCGCGTCGTCGCAGTCCCCGGCAGCGGGCACTACATCCCCGAGGAGCAGCCGGAGTTCGTGGTCGACCAGCTGACGGCGTTCTTCGCCCAGGCCCGGGACACGGTGCGCTAGGCAACCCCGAACAACGTCGATCTGTCGGCATCACCGCCGACGGATCGACTCAGGCCGGACCGGCTGCCCAGGCGATGGCGGCGTCGAGGTCGTCGTAGCCGAAGCTGGTCACTTCCGCTTGCACGAAGTGGTTCACCAGGTGCGGGGCGAGCCCGGCGAGCTTGCTGTCGGCGACCAGCGCCACGCGCTTGACGCTGCGGTGGTGGTCGCGGACGAAGCGCATGTGCTGCAGCAAGCCCTTGATGTTCTCCCAGCCGGGGAATTCCCGAACGTGGATGACCAGGCCGGGCAGGTCGCGGTGCTGGTCGAGCCAGGCGTCGGCGGTGTGCGCCAGGGCCTCGAAGTCGGGTGCGCGGAGCGGTTCTTCGACGTCGACCACGAGCACTCCGGACTCGGGGATGATGCGGTGCGACACGCCTGGCCCCTCGGGGAGCGAGGTCAACCACTCGACGGCCGCGTCCCGGTCGTCGTTGCCGAAGATCCGCACCGGGCAGGGCAGCAGGAAGCTCGCCAGACGGGTCGATTCGGCGATCCACCGGATGTCGGTCACGACCGCGCAGCCTTCGAGCAGCCGGATGTATCCCCACCCGACCTTCGCGTCCTCCCACGCCGCGCCCGCGGTGATGCCCTGGAACTCCGGGCCGACCTGGTACAGCAGCCGCATGCGCCGGTTCTCCCGGCGCGCGGCGTCGAAGAGCGGTTCGAGGACCGTCTCGTAGTCCTCCTTCGACAGCTTGCCCACGGCCTTGACCGCATCGATCCCAGCAGGCACGTCAGCGATCTTCTCGAGCATCTCGACACCCCCTCGCCACCCGAGTATTCGCCACATCACCCCACCCAGCTAACGGCCCTCCGCCCTCCAGACTGATGTCGGGCGCAGGGGTTTTCGCGGTGGGGTGTGGGGTATCCGGCTTGGAAATGCTTCTTTACTGGGGGGGGACGTGATCGGGATGAGAAAGTGCGCTGTGGCTGCTGTTGGTGGTGCGGTCGCGATGACGGTGTTGGCCGCGCCCGGCGTTGCGGCGCAAGCGGTTCCGCTTCCGGCGGCGCAGATGCAGTCGTCGGGTGCGTTGTCCGAGCAGGACAGTTCGTTCATGGCGCAGGTCGCGCAGGTGAACCTGGCGGAGATCACGATCGGCGAGCTCGCGCTGAAGAAGGCCACCACACCGGAGGTGCGGTCGCTGGCGCAGGAGACGCTCGCTGATCATCAGCAGGCGAAGAGCAAGCTGGAGGAGTGGGCGAGTCGGAAGGGCGTGACGCTTCCGTCGTCGCCGAATGCGCAGCAGCAGAGCAAGGGGCACGAGTTGGAGGGCGCGGCGGGCGGCGCTTTCGACACCACCTACCTGCAGGCGCAGATCTCGGGGCACGAAGAGGCGGCTGCGCAGACGCGTTCCGAGATTGGCTCCGGTGGGGATGCGGACGTGCAGGCCTATGCGAAGGACTTCCTCCCGGTGGTCCTCAAACACCTGAACCACGCGCAGGAAGCGGCCAAGACCGTTGAAGCTCCGCCGAAGGGCGCGAACACGGGGACCGGTGGCCTGGCCGAACGAGTTCAGTCCAGCACCATCGGCTTGGGGCTGATGGCTGGTGGCTTGGCGATCGCCTTGGGCGCTGGTGTGGTGTTGCTGCGCCGGCGGTTCAGGTGAGTTCTTGGCGTCGTTGGACACCTGGAGTGCTGCTCGCGCTCGGACTCGTGACTGCGGCAGCAGGGCTGGGGTACTCGTTGTCCGGGCCCTCGCTGCCGCACTCAGGAACGGTGCCACCCGCGCATTCGCCATCCGATCCCGTTGAGACGCGGGAAGTGCTGGAGCCGGTACCGGAGGGCGAGGTGCCGCAGCGGATGCGGTTGCCGTCGGTGGGCGTCGACGCGCCGGTGCAGCCGGTGTTGTTGGGGCCGGACCAGCAGTTGAACGTGCCCGAGTCGCCAGCTGTCGTCGGCTGGTGGAGTGCTGGTGCTGCACCGGGATCCCGGGCCGGCACAGTGGTCTTGGCCGGGCACGTCGACACCCGCAGTGCCGGTCCGGGTGCGTTCTTCAAGGTGGCTGAACTCGAGCCGGGCGATGTCGTCGAGGTCATCTCCGCCAGTCGCACCACCCGGTACCGGATCGCGGCGCTGCGCAGCTACCCGAAGGACTTCTTGCCGCCGGACGTGTTCGAGCGCACCGGCCGTTCCCGCCTGGTCCTGATCACTTGCGGCGGGCGGTTCGACGACGGCATCCGGCAGTACGAGGACAACATCGTCGCGTACGCCGTCCCGGCGTAGCCACCTCGCTTCAACGGCGTTGTATCCGGACAGTCGCGAGGCGTGGGAACTCCCAGCCGGATTCCTGCGCGAACTGGTACCTCCGGCCGCGTCTCGGACCTGCACGCCCAGGCGTACCTCCAGCCCCCGACTCCACCGTGGTCGCCATCGCGGACCCGGAGGCGCACGTCGAGGTCGAATCCGGCCACGGTCGGGGCAAGGTCGTGCTCTCGATCAACTAGGTGGGAAGCCCGGCCGGTGAATTCAGTTGTCCCGGCTGGGTTTTCCGCATCGCTACGGCGGCGAAGGATGGAGAACGCTGGAGAGCGCCCCCGCAGTCGGCTGATCGGTACGCCACGCCCACTACCGGCCGAATCATTCCGGCAGAATCGGAGGTTTGTGCTGCGATGACCGAAGGTGCGCGGGTGTGACTTAGTCGTCACTCGTACGTGCCGGGTTCGGCTCAGTTGGAGCTTGCTCTTCGCGTGGTACGCAGCGTGCCATGTCCAAGGAGACCGACCGTGGAACGCTTAAGCTGACAGCTGCCCAGGCGGGCGTGTGGTTCGCTCAGGAATTCGATCCGACCAACCCCCTTTACCGCGCCGCGGAAGCGGTGGAGATCGACGGTCCGCTGGACGTTGAGCTGCTCGAGGTCGCGTTGCGCCAGGCCGTCAGCGAGACCGATGCACTGCGAGCCCGGTTCGACGGTGACGGGCGCGGCCGGATGTGGCAGACGATCGAACCGATGCTGGACTGGTCGCTGCCGCAAGTGGATCTGCGCGGCGCCGCCGATCCGGAGGCGGCCGCCGAGGAGTGGATGCGAGCCGAGCTCGGCACACCGGTGGAGCTGCGCAGATCACCGCTGTTCTCGTTCGCAGTGCTGCGGACCAGGCAGGAGCGGTTCACCGTCTACTTGGCGATGCACCACATCATCTTGGACGGGTTCGGCTTCGCGCTGTTCATCCAGCGCGTCGCCGAGCTCTACACGGCGGCCGAGGAAGGGCAGCCGTTCCCGCCGTGCCAGTTCGGTTCGCTGGCGCAGATCCTGTCCGATGAGGCGGAGTACGAGGAATCGGAGCGGTACGCCTGCGATCGGCGGTACTGGGCGGAACACCTGGCTGACTGGCCCAAGGCGGACCGTTCGCGCCGACTGGCGTCCATCGTGCCGCACACCTTCCTCCGCGAGACCGGTTACGTCACCCCGGAGGACACCGAGGGTCTGCGGGCGCTGGCCCGGAAGGCACGCACCAGCCTGCCGTCGGTCGCGATGTCCGCGCTGGCGCTGTACGTGCACCGGCTGGCCGGAAATGACGAGGTCATGCTGGACCTGACGGTGAACGGCCGGTCGGGCGGCCTCGCCCGCAGCGTGCCGTCGATGGTGGCCAACGTGCTGCCGCTGCGCACCTGGATGACGCCGTCGACGACGGTGGCCGAACTGATCCGCACCACCGCGAACAGCGCGAAGGGCTTGCTGCGCCACCAGCGCTACTCCTCGGCGCACCTGGTGCGTGACCTGGGGATCGCGCACCACCGCGGCGGATACCTCGAGGACTGGGGCATGAACATCATGACCCACGACGCGCAGCTCCAGTTCGGACGCCATCCGGCCGTGCTGCGCAACCTCTCGAACGGTCCGGTCACCGGCCTCGGCGTCAACGTCTACGACCGGCCTGCCGACGGGTCGTTGCGGATCGACTTCAACGCGGACCCGAGCAAGTACGACGGCGCGACCACGGCGGCGCACCTCCGCCGCTTCCTCGAGCTGCTGCATGTTTTGGCGAACACCGATCCCGAGCAGCAGGTGGGTGCGATCGGCCTGCTGTCCGAGGACGAGCGGGAACTGGTCCTCAACACTTGGAACGACACCGAGCACGACACTCCGGACGCGACGTTGCCGGAACTGTTCGAAGCCCAGGTCCGCGCGGATCCCGATGCCACTGCGCTGGTCTGCGGTGAGACGAGGCTGTCTGCTGCCGAGCTCAACATTCGCGCCAACCAGTTGGCGCACCTGCTGATCGAACGCGGCGCCGGTCTGGAAACGCGTATCGCGCTGGCCCTGCCGCGCACCGCTGACTACCTGATCGCGGTGATGGCGGTGCTCAAGGCAGGTGCGACCTGCGTGCCGCTCGACCCGAGCCATCCGCCTGCCCGAATCCAGGCGCTGCTCGAGGAAACTCAGCCGAGCCACTTGCTCACCACCGCGGCGATCGGTGCGACGTTGCCGTCCGAGCATCCGCTCCTGGTGCTCGACGAGGTCGGAGCCGGGCAGCCCGACACCGATCCGATCGGCACCCACCGGCCGGAGCACGCGGCCTACATCAGCTTCACCTCGGGTTCGACCGGCGGGCCGAAGGGCGTGGTCGTCGAACACCGCCAGCTCGCCAACCTCTTCCACGACCACCGGCGCGAGCTGATCGAACCGGCAGGACGGCGGCTGCGCGCGGCGGTGACCGCGTCGTTCTCCTTCGACACCGCTTGGGAGAGCGTGCTTTTCCTCGCTGCGGGCCAGGAAGTCCACTTCATCGACGACGAGGTGCGCCTCGACCCGGCCGCGCTCGTGCGCTACTTCGCCCAGCACCGCATCGACTTCGTCGATCTGACCCCGTCCTTCCTTCGTCGGCTGCTGCCCGAAGGATTGTTGTCGGGGCCGGAGAAGTTCCCGTGGCTGCTCATGGTCGGTGGCGAAGCGATCGACCCGGCGCTGTGGTCGACGCTGCGCGATTGTCCCGGCATCACGGCCTGGAACTACTACGGCCCAACGGAATCCACAGTGGACTCGGTGTACTGCCGCATCGACGGCGATCGGCCACTCATCGGCCGTCCGGGCCACAACGTCCGCGCCTACGTGCTCGACAAGGCGATGCAGCCCCAGCCGCCAGGGGTGCCCGGTGAGCTGTACCTGGGCGGTGCGCAGGTCGCCCGCGAGTACCTGAACCGGGAAGACCTGACCGCGCAGCACTTCCTGCCCGACCCGTTCGGCCAGCCGGGCGCGCGCATGTACCGCACCGGCGACCTGGCCCGGTGGACCGAGGACGGCATGCTCGAGTATCTCGGCCGCACCGACGACCAGCTCAAGATCCGAGGCGTCCGCATCGAGCCCGGCGAGATCGAGGCGGTGCTCACCGCGCATCCCCAGGTCGCCGAGGCAGTGGTGGCGGCGACGACCTCCGCCGAGCCCGAGCTGGTCGCTTACGTGGTGTCGCATCCAGCACCGGTTGATGCGGTGGAACTCCGTTCCTGGACGGCGAAACGCCTGCCCACCTCGATGGTTCCGTCGTCGTTCGTCCTGCTCCCCGAGCTCCCGCTGACGGTCCACGGCAAGCTCGACCACTCCGCCCTTCCCGCGCTCGAAGCTCGCGCCGGTCGTGCCGCTCGTACTCAGCGCGAGGAACAGCTGTGCGCGCTGTTCGCCGAAGTGCTCGGCGTCGAGGAAGTCACCATCGACGACGACTTCTTCGAACTGGGCGGCCAATCGCTGCGAGTCGCTGAACTCGTCACGCGGCTCCGCGCTGACCTGAACACCGAGGTTCCCCTCGGCGCGGTGTACGAGGCTCCGACGGTGGTCGAACTGGTCGATCTGCTGGAGCAGGAGACGTCGTCGAACGCCTTCGAGACGATTCTCCCGCTGCGCGCCAACGGCACCCGACCGCCGCTGTTCTGCGTGCACCCGGTGGGCGGTCTGAGCTGGTGCTACGCCGGCCTGCCGCGCCACCTGCCCGAGGACGTGCCGGTCTACGGCCTGCAGTCGATCGGGCTGACCCGGACCGAGGAGCTGCCGTCGACGTTCCGCGAAATGGTCGACGGCTACGTGGGCCAGGTCCGCTCGGTGCAGCCGGCCGGGCCGTACCACCTGCTGGGCTGGTCGCTCGGAGGCGCACTGGCGCACGCCATCGCCGCTCGCTTGCAGGCCGACGGCCAGCGCGTGGCCTTGCTCGCCCTGCTCGATGCACGGCCGGTCGACCCGCAGGTGCAGCGAGTCGAATTCGGACGCGAGGACGTCCGATCGCTGCTGCTCGAGGCGGCGGGCCTGCCGCCGGACGCCCAGGACCACCCGGCGCTGGGGGAGGAGCAGATCACGGCGCTGACCACCGTCCTGCTCAACTCCGCCGCGCTGCTGCCGACCTACACCGAGTCCGTCTTCGACGGGGACCTGCTGTACTTCCGGGCGACGCGGGCCGACCAGCTGGCTCACGGCGAGGCGTGGAGCCCGCAGATCACGGGTGGGGTGATCTCCCACGACGTCGAGTGCACCCACAACGCGATCCTCCAGGCCGAACCGATGGCGGTCATCGGCGGACTGATCGCCGAGCACCTGCAACGGGAACCCGCGGTCGCGCCGTAACACCCGTGACGCACAGCTGCGGCGCTCGGCCAACGGGAACGTCGGTCAAGCGCCGCAGCTCGGTCGCGAACGTCACTCGCGCGCCTTCACGGTAAGCACGTTGATGGCATATTCCAACCAACTCCGCCGCGGTCCACCCCTTCGAGTTAGCTGAATACCTACGATCGACCGGACCTGAGCGGGGTTAGTGGCAGGACTCGTCGAACGGCCGACCGTTGGTCCAGGTCAGACTCTTCTGCTCGATGCTGCCATCGGGTTTGAGCTGCATGATCGGCAGCGCCTTGTCGATCGGGTTGCCGTGGCTGTCCGGGCTGAACGCGATCTTGCCGGTCGCGCCGGGCAGCGGGTGGCCGCACGCGTAGGCGTTGTTGATCAGATCGGCCACCAACATGTTGTTCTCCTGCACCCTGTTGACCAGCCGCGCGGCACCCACGGCGAGCAGCAGCGCGTCGTGGTGCGCCATCGCGTAGCCGTCCCGCAGATCGTCGTCGAGGTCCTGGGATGCGAAGGCGTTCGCGAAGGCCTGGTAGTTCGTCTGGTTGTCGGTCTGGTCGGTGTTCTTCCACATGTCGGCGGTCGCCACGCTCGTGTAGAAGACGTTCACCTTGGTGCCCGGCATGTCCGGCAACTGCCTGCCCAGCAAGCTGGACGCGTCGTCGCTGGTCAGCAGGTCGACCTCGGGCAGGCTGCAGGACCCGCCCTCGCCCACAGCACGGAGGAAGGCCTTGAGGTCGGCGCCGCGGCCAGCGAAGTAGATCAGGTCCGGCTTCTCCAGGCACATCCGCCCGTAGACGTTGGCGAACTGCGGTTGCAGGAGGGTGTCGCGGGTGACGTCCACCGGCGCTTCGGACGGCGAGGTGAAGGTCGCCTCGCTGGGCATGTCATGCCCGTACCTCGCTTGGTAGGCCTGCTTGAACGAGTCGCCGAGGGTGCGCGAGTAGATGTCGCTGCTGTTGTTGTCGCGGACCAGCATCACCTTCTGGGCGTTGATGTCGCGCAGGTACAACACGGCCGCGTTCGCGGCGTCGACGTTGGTCGGCGTGATCCGGTAGAAGCGCTCGATGAAGTCGTTGGTGATCGGGTCCCGGTTCATGTTGTCCGCGCTGGCGAGCGCGCTGATCACGGCGACCTTGTTCGCCGACAGCGTGCTGGCGGCCGCGCGCGTGCCCTCCAGGCTCTGCCCGAGGCCGATGACCGCAACGATGTGCTGCTCGTTGCGGTGGTCGAGGATCGCTTGCACGGCTTCGGACTGCCAACGCGCGTCCGTTCCGTAGTTGGCCAGCAGCAGTTTCACCAGCGGCCGCTGCGAGCCCACGACCGACGTGGTGTTCACCCGGTCCTGCGCGGCGATCGCGCCCATGACGCCGTGCCGCACGTTCAGCAACGCAGCGCTGTCCGAGTCGGGGTCGGGCGTCATGTTGTTGAGCACCACGACGGTGATGTAGTCATCGCCCGCGATCTCGGCATTGCGCTGGGCGATCCGCTGCTGCAGGGCGTTCATCGTCGGGTCGGAGGTGAACGGGTTCATGTCCAGGTTCAGCCCGACGCACTGGTCTTCCGCGCTCGACATGCCCGCGCCGCAGCGCTCCCACGGACGCCACCACGCCAAACCTCCGGCCACCAGCACGACCACCAGCAGCGCCGAGATGATCTTGTGGCGGCGCCACCACGGCCAAGGGCGCACTGGAGCGGGTGTCGACTGGGGTGATGAGGGCATCGCCAGTTCCAATCGGTCGGTGTGCTCAGAACAGCCGCTCGGTTTGGCGGGCGGCTTCGTAGAGGGCGGCGACGTCGGAACGCCGGGACAGCGGTGCGAGCTCGCGGAAGCACTGCGCCACCAGCTTCTTGCGCTCGTCGTCCGGACCGGCCAGCGGATTGGCCAGCAGCCAGGCCGCAGCGACCAGACGGGCCAGCACGTTGCGTACCGTCGACCGGTCATCGGGTTTGCCGCGCTGGTCTTCGCGGACCAGGGCTTGGTAGAGCGCGTCGTGGTCGTGCTGCAGCGGCTTGTTGTCCGGCGCGCCGCAGACCAGCGTGAGCAGGTCGACCCAGTCCTGGTGCGGAATCCGGTCGAACCGCTCCTCCAGCATGGTCACGACTTCGGCTAACTCGCCCAGCGCCAGCAGGCAGTAGGCCTTCCGCTCCGGATCGCGTTGCACGGTGGTGTCCTCGAGCATCGCCCGGAACTGCGTCTCGTACGACGGCTCGCCCTCGCGCGCGGCCAGCGCGGACAGCAGGGTTCGTGCGATCCACGGGTGCAGCACGGTGTGGTCCTCGGTGCCGCCGCGGCGTTCCGGCGCGATCACCCACAACGCGGTTCGCAGTTCGGTGAGGATGCGCCCGATCTTCGGCTGCGACACCAGGCTGGTCGACTCTGCGGGTACCAGCCACGGCGCGGTCGCCCACGCCGCGGCGGTGACGAACTCCTCGATGTCGACGTCCAGCAGGTGGTGCGAGAGCCGCAGGTCTTCGAGGCGCTCCCGGAACGAGTCCGCCTCGGCGGGATCGTCGGGCCACAGCGTGTCCCGCCGAGTTTGGTCCAGCGGGCGACCATCGAGCAGCTCCTCGATGGTGTGCACGGCCCGCGGCAACCCACCGCTGGCGCGCTGAGCGAGCCTGGCCGCGGGGGAGCGGACGCTGGTGTCGAGGATCCGGGCGGTCTCCTCGATCTTCAGCGGCTCCAGAAGCACCGGCAGGTAGGCCGCGGTCGGTCGGATCTCGGCCGGATTGGTGCGCCAGTGCCCGACGTTCGTGCAGCGCGACACCACCGACACGTCATCGGGCTTGTTCTCCAACGACTTCCACGGCGGGTGCCAGTCGGACTCCCACTCCGGGTGCCAACGGCCGCTGGTGGCGACGATCAGCAGCGGATCGTGCTCCTCGCGCTGCCCCAGATGCCGCTCGCGGGCAGCGGTGATGTCCTCCAGGAACTGGAATCCGTCCCCGTGATCGACGTTGTCCAGCAGGACGATCCAGTTGTGGTAGTGGTCCTGACCGGCCGGGTTCACGCACTCGCACGGGCTCTTGGGCTCGGGCTTGGCCATCACCTCGTGGCTCGCCCGCACGTCCGCCAGGAACGCGGCGGTGAGCCAACTGGTCATCTCCGCCGAATCGGCTCGGCCCCGGATGCTGAGCTGGATCAGGGCGTCCAGCGGGTCGGCGCCCTCGGCTTCGGGGAATCCGGCGTGCCAGCGCTTGGCGTTGGCCAGCGGTCGGCGCCCCGCGTAGCGGATCAGCGTGGGCAGGAGGTTGGCGGTCGCCGCCAGCAGCGGATCGAGCAGCGGTTCGGCGGCGTCGGACAGCGCCTGAATGATCTCCGCGGTCCGTTCCGCGGTGGGGCTCTTGGCGAACTCCTTGATGGCCCGGTTGAGCTTGTCCCTGGCCTGCTCGCGGTCGTTCGGCAACGTTGCCTGCACGGCGATCAGGCCCAACGCGAAACGGGTGAACCGCGGCGGCTTGCGGGAGGGCCAGCGGCGGGACAGGCCGAAGGCGATCTGGGCCAGCGCCTCGACCGTCTTCGGCTCGTCCTGGGCGAAGTCCAGCGGCTGGTTGTGCACGACACCGCTGCCGCAATCCCGCGAAATCGAGTTCAGGGCTTCGGTCTTGCCGGATCCGGTGGGGCCGAGCAGCACGACGACCGGCTGCGAGCCTGCGGTTTCCCCGACTCGGCGGTTCCACAACAACCGCCGGGCCAACGAGGCGCTGTCGGTCAACCTCCCCGGACCTGCCATCCCCCGCACCTCCGCGATCGAAACCCCTACGTGAGGAGACGTTCACATTACGTGAAAAGATCCACTCGGCGGACGGAATCCGAAAACTCCCAGGTCGCAGCAGCGTCCTCTGCTCCATCTCGGCGATGCTCCCGCAGGAGAGCGATCGCGGTGTGCTGGCGTCAGCTCGCTGCCGCGGCTAGCGCCACGTGCACGCATTCAAGGGTCCGGTCGACGTCTTCCTCGCTGGTGGCCGCGTTGAGGCGGCGGTCGCCGGTGGGGAAGGCCGGTTCCAGAATCCCTTGTGCCAGCAGCGAAGCGTGGTAGCGGGCGTAGCGCTCGCCGTCGGACTGCATGGCCTCGCGGAAGTTCGTCGGCAGCTCGGCGCGGAAGTACACGCACCACTCCGACCCCAGCCCCGCGACGACGGCCTCGACGCCGGTTTCGCCGATCGCCTTCGCGATTCCGGCGCGCATTCGCTCTCCCCGCGCGTAGAGCGTGCCGAACACGTCCTCGCTCGCCATGATGTCCATCGTCCTGTTGGCCGCGGCCAGGGCGTAGGGCGAGGCGTTGTAGGTCCCGTCGATGGTGGCCTCGGTCTTGGAGTACGCGCCGAGGTCGCCTGGGAGTCGAAGTGCTCGGCGTCGAAGAGGAAACCGGCGGAGGCGTGCGCGTTCGCACCAGCCGGGGGGACGAGCGGTTCGACCACGTGATCGCGTGCGCGGGATTGCAGTCGGATCGGCTCGCCCGGCGCTCAGGAGCCGCCGAATCCCCGTCGATCGTGCCCTTCTTCGGGCAGTACCTGGTCCTCGAACCCGGATTCCGGGACATCACCCGCGGGCTCGTCTACCCCGTGCCGGATCCGAAGTACCCGTTCTTGGGCGTGCACCTCACCAAGCGGGTCGACGGCGCGATGACCGTCGGCCCGAACGCTTTCCTCTCCTTCTCCCGGGAGATCTACTGGGGGCTGGGCATCGACGTCCGCGATGCGTTTGCCATCGCCGGGGATCCCGGTTTCTGGCGCTTCGCTTCGGCGAACCTCGCCGGTGCGCGGCGGGAGATCCACGGTGTCGTGTCGGCGAAGAAGTTCGTCAAGGACGCAGCGCGCTACGTGCCCGCCATCGAGGATGCCCGGTTCAAGCGCATGCCCCGCGGGATTCGTGCGCAGGCCCTCGACCGCGATGGTCATCTCGTCGACGACTTCGTGATCCAACACGTCGGTCCGGTCACGCACTTGCGGAACGCCCCGTCCCCAGGCGCCACTTCGTCGCTCGCGATCGCTGAGCACATCGTCGAGAGCGTGGTCGAACGCCACGATCTCGCTTCCCGCCGCCCCCGGTGAACCGACCTCGTGCTCACCGCGATGGCTGACGTGAACGCGGCCATCGTGGACGAGCTGCGCCGCGGTTGCCCCAACGTGGAAACCAGGCGCGGCTCGTGAGTCAGGACGCCGGAAGTACTGGCCAGACGGTCACCGTGCTCTTGAGCTCGGCTTTCTCCGGCCACTGCGCGGCGACGTACTGCGGGGGGACGTCCACGGCGTCGGCGGTCGGCAGGGGGAACAGCACTGCCGAGGGGATCGACTCGGCGGGCTCGGTGCCCACGAGCTGGGTGATCCGCGCCTGGCCCGGGGTTTCCAGCGTGATGCGGACCGGTGGTGAGTGCACGCCGGGGTGCTCGAAGCCGATCGGCAGCTGGTCGCCGACGAAGTGGAACGACATCGGTTGGGGGTAGCCCTGCAGCTCGCAGTCGGTGTCCGGGTTCGCCGCGTCGAAGTTGATGACGAACTCCTCGGAGTTGTTCTGGGTCACCGAAACCCGGAGGTCGTCGGGAGAGCAGTAGTTCACGTCGTCCGCGACCGCGGTACCGCTCGCGCTGAGGATCGCGGTTCCGGCGACGGCGACGGCGAGACAGGTAGCGCTGCGATGGATTCTCACGTTCGTCTCCTTCGTGAAGATTGCTCGGTCGTCCGGAAGACGCGATCACCCAGTGCCGCGATGCCATGGCATGGTGTTCGTCACAAACAAGCAACCTCGGCGTGATGTGTCGCCCGGCGTTGCGGTTCCCAACCCGGCTCCAGCGCTGGAATTCGCTGTGTAGGTTGGGAATGTGCGGATTCTCTTCAGTGCAACCCCCGCCTACGGACACGTTCTTCCGTTGGCACCACTAATGCAGGCTGCGGTCGGAGCTGGGCACGCCGTGGCGTTGGCGACCAGCGGCGGAGTGCAGGACGAGGTCGGTCCGGAGTTCGCCACCGAGGTGGATTTCCTGGCCGCCGGCGTGATGCCGATGGAGTTCTCCGAGGACGCTGCCCGGCGAACCGGTGCGGACCCCTTCCACCCGAGCCCCGAACTCATCGGGGAGATCTTCGGCGGTTCCCGCGTGGACCTCGGTGGGGATGCGACGGTCGATCTCGCCCGCGAGTGGGCTCCCGACCTGGTCGTGGCCGAGGCGTTCGACGCGATCGGCCCGCTGGTCGCAGCTGAACTCGGCATCCCCTGGTACCGGGTGGGTTTCGGCCCCGCGACGCCAGTCGTGATCATCGAGATCGAGCGCGTCGCGGCTTCGCGATACCGGGACGGGCTGAACCCCGTTGCGCCGCTGGGCTACATCGATCCGTGCCCGACGCTGCTGCAGGATCCCGAGTGGTCCAGCGGTGTTCCGGTGCTGCCGCTGCGCGCGCAAGCCCACCGGCGGCCCCACGACATGGCATTCGACCTGCCCGCCTTCGAGGACCCGTCCAAGCCCACGGCGCTGGTCACCCTGGGCACGATCTTCTCCGACCCGGACACGCTCGCCACGACGGTAGGAGCGATGGCGGGCCACGAGATCAACGTGATCGCGACGGTCGGCTCCTCGCTGCGGAATCCGGACGCTGAAGGCCCCGAACCTAGTTCGACGCCTGACGGTTTCGAGGTGCACTACGTGCCGTTCGTGCCGCTCGGTCAGCTCCTCGACCGCGCGGATCTCGTCGTCGGTGCGGGTGGTGCCGGGACGGTCCTCGGCGCGCTGGCGCACGGCCTTCCCATGGTGCTGTGGCCGCAGGGCGCTGATCAGCCCATCAACGCCGCTCGCGCCGCTGCTGCCGGAACGGCGATCATCGTCGACAGCGCAGGCGAGATCTTCCCAGCGGTGCAAGAGGTGTTGGAGCACAACACCGTCCGCGATCGGGCTCAGGCCGCCGCCAATGAGAACGGTGCTCGTCCTAGCCCCGCCGACGTCATCGAGGAGATCACCAGGCCCCAGTAGGGACTGGTCGGCCGAAACGCGGGCCGGATCAGCAGCGCTCCACGAGGTGTTCGCGACCTGGTGGGGGAGCGTACTGCTCCGGCCAGTAGTCGGTGATCCTGCTGATCAGACCGTGCTCGCTGAGTTCGAGCCACACGCAGGCGTCCATGCGCTCGGAACCGACCCGGGCGTCGATCCACACCGCGGCGTGGCGGCCGTCGGCGACGATGCGGCGGGTTCGCAGGTGCCAGTCGCCGGGGTAGTCCGCGTTGAACTGGAGGAACCTCGACCTGCCGCGAATCCGTTCGCGCGTCTGGGGCATTTCGTACACGACGTCGTCGGTGAGCAGCTCGGCGAGGGCCTGCCAGTCGCGTCGCTCGGTGACGTCGATGTAGGCCTGCGCAGTCTGCCGAGTTCTGGAGGTCTCATCCATGAGCGGCAATCTAAGGTCCGGCACCGACAGGGAACGGCTCGCCGCGACTCCTAGTCGCTGCAGGTGTCGTCGGTGGTGGATGGCTTGGCGTCGGACCAGCACCACTCGGCGCAGCACGGGCTGGCGGAGCGTGCGGACCTCTGCACCTCGGGGGAGCAGGGCGAGGCCGAGGTCGCCGACGAGGGTGACGCCGAGTTGCCCGGCTACCATCGCCATCGCGGTGGCCTGCTCGTCGACCTGGTGGGCGATGTGGGGTTCGAAGCCCGCCAGCCGGCACACAGTCATCAGCGCGCGGCCGAAGTCGGTGTCGCCGCCCGAGACGCCCCAGTCGTACCCGGCGAGCTCGGCGAGATCCACCGGTCCGTCGGGTAACCAGCCGCTGGGCACGATCAGGTGGTGCTGTTCGACGCCGACGACGGTGGACTCCAGGCTCAGCTCCCACGGCATCGGTGCGTCCGGGTAGTCGAGCACGAACGCCAGGTCGAGATCTCCGTCGCGGACGGACATCAGCGCGTCCTCCGGCCGAACCTCGCGCGTGCGCACGGAGATCTGCGGATGCCGGCGCGCGAGGATCGCCATGGCCGGTGGGACGAGCGACGCGGCGATCGTGGCGAGCGCTCCTACCTGCAGCTTGCCGGTGAGCACTTCCTGCTGCTGCTCCAGCGCAATCCGGGCTCGTTGCTCGGCGGCCAGGATCTCGGCAGCGTGTTCGGCCAGCGTGTGCCCGAGGTCGGTGAGCTGCAGGCGTCTTCCCGCCGGTTCCAGCAGGACCTGGCCGATCTCGCGCTGCAGTGCTGAAAGCTGTTGAGAGACCGCGGAAGGCGTGTAGTGCAACGCGGCGGCGGCGTCGGTGATTGTTCCGCGTCGGGCGAACTCGTGCAGGATCCGCAGGCGTCGCAACGACAGCTCCACCAAGGGATGCTAAAGCATTTGATGCAGTTTTCCCAAATGGACGTGTAGGAACGCCGTCGCGGAAACTTCCCTCACCCGATGCGAGGGAGCGACGATGGACGATCAGCGACATCCGGCGCGGCCGAGCGCCCTCAGCGGCCTGGACGGGGCAGCGGTGCCGCCGTGGCTGACCCCGGAGGCGATCGGTCGCGTCGGTGCGGCTGAACCCCGCCCGTTCGACGATGCCGAGTACGACGCGCGCCTGGAACAAGTCCGAGGGCGGATGGCGCGGCTCGGCGTGGACGCAATGATCGTGTTCCGGCCGTCCAGCGTCGAATACCTGTGCGGGTACCACACCGCCGAGACCGCACCTCAGCCGTTGGTGGTCACCGAAACTGCGACCGCGCTGTACGTCCCGGATCTCGAGCTCGGGCGCGCAATAGCCAGCTCCCGCGTCGACCAGCTGCATTTCAGCCGCTACACCGACGCGCTGCAGGGCCTGCGCAGCGTCCTCGACCACGTCGTCTCCGCGTTGCCCGGCACTGCCCGGGTGGGCGTCGAGACCGCGCATGGCTCGACACCGCCGTCGGCGCTCGGGACGCTGGCCGATCGTGGCGCCGCCGTGGTGGACGCGGACTACCTGGTCGAACGCGAACGGCTGGTGCTTTCGCCTGCCGAGATCCGGTGCGTCGAGCAGGCCGCTTCGGTGACTGAAGCCGGCGTTCGGGCCGCAGTCGCCGAGGCAGGCCGTGCTGATGCGACGGAATCCTCGGTCGCCGCTGCGGTCGCTGCCGCGTTGGTCGAGTCGGCCGACTCGGTGTCAGCGTGGGGACCGGTGGTGGTCACCGGGAACCGGGCGGGCATCCCGCATTCGAGCTGGCTGGGACACCCGCTGGCGGACGGCCCGACATTCCTGGAGTTCGCCGGCACCCACCACCGATACCACGCCCCGGTGATGCGCACCGTCGTCCGCGGTCGCCTCTCGCCGGAGGGCCAGCTGCTCGCCGAGCTGGCTCAAACCGCAGTCGCCGTGGTCCTCGAACGCGCGCGTCCCGGCGTCCCCTGCTCGCACGTCGCCGCCGAAGCCACCGCGGCGCTCGGTCCGCTGCCCGACGACGTCGTGTTCCACCAGTTGTTCGGCTACCCCGTCGGACTCGCGCACAAGCCGCACTGGATGGACGGGATGCCCTTCCACATCACCGCGAGCAATCACGAGCCGCTGCGCGAGGGCATGGTGTTCCACATCCCCGGCTCGTTCCGCCGCTTCGGCCGCGCCTGCGTCGGGTTGAGCCAGACCTTCGTCGTCGACCGGGACGGCGCGCGGTCGCTCACCCACGGTGCCGCCGAGCTCATCGATCTCACGGGAGCGATCGCATGACCACCAACGCCAGCACGCACGCCCGGGTGACCCCGGCGCTGCGACGACGAGCCGTGACCGCGGCGATGATCGGCAACGCCACCGAGTGGTACGACTACGCGACCTACGGCTACCTGGCCACCGTGCTCGGCGACGTGTTCTTCCCGGCGGAGAACTCGACGCTGTCGCTGCTCGCGTCGTTCGTGGTCTTCGCCATCGCCTTCGCCATCCGGCCGCTGGGCGCGTTCCTGCTCGGTCCGCTCAACGACCGCATCGGCCGCAAGCGCACGCTGTCGATCACCATCCTCACCATGGCGGCGGCGACCTTCGCCATCGGCCTGCTGCCCGGCTACGACACCATCGGGGTGTTCGCGCCCATCGCGCTGATCCTGGCCCGGTTGGTGCAGGGCTTCGCGGTCGGCGGTGAGTACGGGGGAGCGTCCACCTTCGTGGTCGAGTACGCGCCGGACGAACGGCGTGGTCTGTGGGCGAGTTGGCTGGAGTTCGGGGCGATCGGCGGATTCCTGCTCGCTTCCGGGATCACCACGTTCCTCACCTACGCACTGTCCACTCCGGACTTGCACTCCTGGGGCTGGCGCCTGCCGTTCCTGGTCGCGCTCCCGCTTGGCGCCATCGGCTTGTACCTGCGGCAGAAGCTGACCGATCCGCCGGACTTCACGGCTCTGGTGGAGAAGGTGGCCGAGTCGCGAGCGCCGGTCAAGGAAACGTTCGCCAGCCACCGCCGGGAAGTCCTGCTGTGCGGCGGGATCGTGATCTACTCCTGCGTCGGCACCTACATCCTGCTCACCTACATGCCGACCTACCTGACGGAGACCCTGCACCTGTCAAGCGCCACCGGGCAGACGCTGATCTTCGTGGCTGGGGCGGTGCTGACGCTGGGAATCCCGTTCGCCGACGCGCTTTCCGACCGCTTCGGCCGCCGGACCATGCTCGCCTCGGCCGCCGTCGGATACGTGGTGCTCGGCATCCCGGCGTTCTGGTTGATCGGGCAGGCGACCTGGCAGAGCGCACTCGCCGGACTGCTGATCCTGACCGTGTGCCACATTCCGGTGCTCGGCACCACCACCGCGACGCTGCCCGCACTGTTCCCGGCGCGCGTGCACGGAACCGGTGTTGCGCTCGGCTACAACCTGTCGTTCGCGGTGTTCGGGGGGACGGCGCCGCTGCTGATGGCGTTCTTGGTGAACCTGACCGGAAACCTCTACATGCCGGCGTTCTACCTCGGTCTGATCGCGCTGGTGGCGCTCGTGCCGATCCTGATGAGCTCGGAAACGGCGCGCAAACCGCTGACCTGACGGCCGGCGGCACGGTGGATCAGAGCGCGCGGACGTCACCACCGCGCGATCGCGGTGGTGACGTCCGTACTGGTCAGCGTGCTGCGGACGTCGGTTCCAGGCTGGGCGGGGTCAAGCGCCGAGCGCGGTGGAGCGAGGCGATTCCGGCCGCGCATAACAGGCCGATGCCGGACATGACGACCCAGGGCAGCGCGGGCAGTCCCGCTGACCGGGCGAGGTCGAGCACGCTTCCGGTCGCGAGGTTGCCGACCATGATTCCGACGCCGCACACGGTGTTGTACAGGCCGTAGTGCGTCGCCACGATCTTGTTGCCGGACAACGTGACGATGGTGTCCATCTCGAACAGGAAGACGATTACCTGCGTCAACCCGATCAACCCGGCAGAGACGATGAGCGGCACAGCGCGCACCACGATCTCGGCCACTGAAGTGGAACCGGTCGCGTCTGGAAGTGCAGCGGTCAGCAGTGGTGGAACGAACGCCGCCCATGACCAGCAGACTGATGACGAGACACGCTCCGGGCCCCAGCGCCGCTTGCACCAGGAGGTGACGCGCATCTGCCCGGCGATGGCCAGTAGCCCGGACACTGCGAAGAGCGACGCAACCGTTGCTGTCCCTGCTAGACCGCCCCCCGCGAGCCGCCGCGCCTCCAGCGGGAGTGCCAGGTAGACCTGGAACGACAGTACGTGAGTGCCGATCATCGCGATCGAGAACAGGACGAACGACCGGTTGGCGAGCACGGCTTTCCAGTCCGCGACCACCGAATCCTCGGTCGCTTCGCGAGCGGCCTTGCGCTGCGGAAGGGCTCGGACCTGCAGCACTGTCAGCACGGCGAAGACCGCGGAGGCGGTGAAGCAGGTCGCTTGGAACGCGATACCGGTCAGCGCCATGCCGACCAGCGGCCCGAGCAGGATGCCCGACTGGTAGAAGATGTTGAACAGCGCGAACGCTTCCACCCGCCGTTCTCCGGCTTCGTGCGACAGGTAAGCGCGAACAGCAGGGTTGAACAAGGCGTCGGCAAACCCCGTGGCAGCGGAGGCGAGCAGGAGCGCTGGCACGGTATCCACGACTCCCAGCAGCGCGAACCCCGCGGTTCGCAACAGGCAGCCCGCGATGATGAGCGGCTTGTACCCGAGCCGGTCCGCGAGCGTTCCGCCGATGAGGAACATGCCTTGCTGCGTGAAGTTCCGGACCCCCAGGACGAGGCCCACGACCCACGTCGCCAGCCCGAGGCCGCCCGACAGATGCGCGGCCAGGTAGGGGATGAGCATGGAGAAGCCCAGGTTGATCGTGAACTGGTTGATCATGAGCAGCTGGACGGTTTCCGCCCGGGTTCTGGCCTTCCAGCTTCGCCCAGAACCCGGTGCCGGGACTGTTGAACGGCTGGTCGATCCACAGGACCGGGGTGCTGCCGACGGTGGTGTCGATGGCGTTGGTGTGCGGGAGTGGAACTGCTGGTGACGCACCGAGTTGAGGGCTGAATCCGGTGCGGGGGAGAAGTCCGTGCATCACGTTCCTCGTGGTTTTGAAGGCAAGCGGAATCGGTCGCGCTGAACCGCGGATCGTCGAGAAGGAGGCCGATCGCAGGTGAGAGCAGTGCGCCGATCGTGATCAGTCAGGGGTGCGAGGGCTGATCAGGTCCGAAGTACGCACGTGGAGTTCAGGACGTCACGTCCGTGAAGTGGTGAAGCCGGTCTCAACTGGACGACGAGCGGAACGGATTGGTGGAACGCTGGCGGGAAGACGTGTCCGCCCGAGGCGATGTCCGGTGTGGACGAATCGATGTCCACCGTGGACACGACGTCGCGAGTTGAGGCCATGCAGTGGGTGTCGCTCGGCCCGTGGGCCGGGTAGCCGTGGTGGTCCCCGTCGCCGTTGTGCTCGCAGGGTTCGCTGAGCGCGCTCGCGGGCTGCGGGGTGTTCGGCTGCGCAGACGGCCGCGCCGACCAAGGTGTGCGCTGCGAAGACGGCGCCCAGCGTCGCCAGCAGGACGCAGAGGAATGAGAGCCGCAGAATGCGGACAGTGGGCGAACCGTTCGCGCACGGTGACGATCGTGCGCGAGCCTGTCACGCCCAGCAGTATCGGCACGCCACTTGAACACAGGCGCTGGGGCCGGGTGTTCGCGGGGTTGGTTGCGGGTGGGGCAGATCGCGGGCTACTGTCCTGAACGTGTTCAGTGAACATGTTCAGTCACGTGCGGAGAAGCGCGAGGTGACGCGGCAGAAGGTGCTGTCCGCCGCCGAGCGCTTGTTCCGCGACCAGGGGTTCGGCGCCACGACGGTCCGGCAGATCGCGGCCGAGGCCGGGGTCAGCGCCGGGACGGTGATGTCGGTCGGCGACAAGGACGCGATCCTCGTCGCGATCTTCGACATCTGGATCGACGCCGTGCACCAGGCGAGAACGGACGAGCCGGGCACGGTCGAGCCGATGTCCCAGGTGGACGCGGTCGTGTCCCTGATCGAGCCCTTCATCAGGTACTTCATGCTCGACGAGGAACTCTCGCGCGAGTACGCGGCGATCGTCGTGCGCGGAGTGCACGAGTCGGAGATCTTCCGGAACCTCGCGCAGTCCCTGGTCGACGAGATCGCCACGGCGCTTGCAGGCGTGGGCCTGAACGAAGGCGCATCCAGCCGCGGCGCGCGAGTCGTCTACTTCGCGTACCTGGGCATTCTCATGACCGTCGCGCACGGAACCCTTCAGGAATCGGACGCGATCGACCAGCTGCGCGAGGTGATCGGATTCGTGATCACCGGAGGAAGAGAGCAGAAATGACCGGTTTACCCCACATCTGGTGGCCCACCGCGCTCCTGGCGCTCGTGTTGTTCGGCGACGCGCTGATGTCGCTGAAGCCACCGGTCTTCATCCAACGCTGCCTCGAAGGAGTCAACCTCCCCCGAGACTGGTGGTGGATCCTCATCGCGGTCAAGCTCCTGGCAACGGCCGGCCTGCTGGTCGGCCTCAAGTACCCGGGCATCGCCTTCGCTACGAACGCAGCGGTCATCGCCTACTTCCTCTGCGCGGCCTACGCCCACGTCCGCGCGCAGTTCCTCAAGCAGGAATTCTGGCTCAACTGCCTGGGAATGCTGGCTTTCTCGACAGCAGTCCTCGTGTTCTCCTACGCGGTGTAGCCGAACTCGTCTGTTTGGTCGGCCGCAGCGATCCCCGCTCAGCTGGGTGCTTCGGCCGACACGATCAGGAAGTTCGGCAGGTGGACGTAACTCTCGATCCCGGGCACACCGCTCTGAGCGGCCACCGCTGGGTCCAGGCCGGGTTCGACGACCGCGCGCAGGCGGCAGTCGAGCTCGGCCAGTTCGTTGGGGTACGCCGACATCGGCCGGTGGGAGTCGGGAGCGTCCGGCCCGGGGATCTCGTATTCCTCCAGGTACTGCCGCGTGCGGTACTCACCGTGGTCCCGCCAGGCGGTCCAGAGTTGTTCGAACGCCGGGTGGACCACGGTGAACACGAGCAGCCCGCCCGGACGGAGGTGTTCCACGCAGCCGCGCAGTGCAGGTTTCCAGTCCGGAATCGCCATCAGGACCATGCTGCACACCACGGCGTCGAAGGGCCCACCGAGATGGGGAAGCCGAGCCAGGTCCGCCTGCACGTAGGTGACGCCTTGGCCCAGTTCGGCTTCCTTGTCCCGGGCGAAGGAAAGCCCTCCGCCGGTTCGACCCCGACGACGTGCGCTCCCCGCTCGGAGAGCATCCGGCTGAAGTACCCGTTGCCGCACCCCGCGTCCAAAACCCGTTGCCCGGAAACATCACCCAGCAGCCGCAGCAGAACGGGATTGATCAGATGCCGCTTGGCGAAGTCCCTGTCCGCAGCGGTCGCCTCCAACGCCTGACGCCCAGCAGAAGCGCTCCACCGCCGAATAGCGGCTTCGTTCATCCATCCAGAAGTCATTGCCCCAACCTTAGTCGGCAGCGCAACGCAGCAACGGCGAACTGGTCCAACTGGCGCCTACTGCATCGGAACTGAGACCGCCGAAACTCCATGCGGTCTGAGCATCAAGGGCGTTTAGGCGAACGCCTGTCACCATGGCGATGGTCATCGCGATCATGCACAAACTGCCGTGACAGCCGATCTGGTAAATCGGCGGCGTTCAGCTGCTCGGCGTTGACCGACTGGGCAGCCGCAATCTTGATCACCATCGATACTTACCGTTGTGTCGATCGGCTTTTTGATTCATGTGTCATTTCGCATCAGGTGACACCGACATGACGACGTTCAGGTTGTGGGCATGGGGGCTGCCCAGGGTTTGGTTGTCACCTGATGTGTGAGGCGTCGGCCTCGCCTGGAAGGATGCCACCGTGCCCAAGCCCTATCCCCAGGAGTTCCGTGATGACATGGTCGCCGTGGCCAGGCTCCGTTGAAGCAGGTCGCCGCCGATTTCGGGATCTCCGAGTCGTGCCTGGCCAACTGGTTGCGTGCCGCCGACGTCGAGGACGGTAAGCGCGCCGGGACCACTCGTGAGGAGTCTGCAGAGCTGCGGGAGTTACGCAAGCGCAACCGGTTGTTGGAGCAGGAGAACGAGGTCCTGCGTAAAGCGGCGGCGTATCTGGCGCAGGGCAATCTGCCGGGAAAATAGTGTTCCCGCTCGTCCGTGACCTGGCCGCGGCCGGCGCCTCGATCAGGGTGCCGGTCGCGGTGACGTGCAGGGTGCTGGGGATCTCC
>NZ_JBSFBZ010000013.1:0-126068 GCF_053593195.1 Saccharopolyspora sp. NPDC002376 | reverse complement strand
GCGTCCCGGATCCGCCGCCTGCCAACGGTCCCGGCCGAGGCGCGGCTGGACGAAGCACTCGCATCACTGCGGCGCGAACGCAGTCACCTGGCCACCGCGGTCGACGCCGCCGGCAGTCCGGTGGGTGTCGTGGCGATGGAAGACCTCGTCGAGGAATACGTCGGCACCGTCCGCGACACCACACACGTGCACTGACGATGAACGGGTCGGGCGAGATTGCCCGACCCGTTCACTCGTTCGAGGCAAGTACGAGATGATCAGGGGGTGCCTCACCCCGCAGACACCGCCCCCGAACATCGTCTGATCGGCGCTCGCTACCGCCTGGAGGGCACCATCGGCCGCGGCGCGATGGGCCACGTCTGGGCCGGAACCGACGAGCTGCTGCACCGCCCTGTCGCGGTCAAGGAACTCCGCCTGTCCCCCGGCCTCGCCGAGGAGCACGCGGCTGAAATGCGAGAACGCGCGCTGCGCGAGGCGCGGGCGATGGCCGCGCTCAACCACCCGAACACCGTGCTGCTCTACGACGTCGCGCGCGAGAACGAGCAGCCGTTCGTCGTGATGGAGCTGGTGCGCGGTCTGAGCCTCTCCCAGCTGCTCAACAAGCACCGCTCGCTCCCGCCCGCGAAGCTGGCCGTGCTCGCCGATGGTGTCGCGGCGGCGCTGCAGGCGGCGCACGAGATGGGCATCGTGCACCGCGACGTCAAACCCGGCAACGTGCTGCTCGGCGCCGGCCGCCAGGTCAAGCTCGCCGACTTCGGCATGTCCCGCAGCACCGCGGAATCCACCCTCACCCGCTCCGGTGTGCTGGTCGGCACTCCCGCCTACCTGGCTCCGGAGATCGCGATCGGCGGCGAGCTCGGCGCGAACGCGGACCTGTGGAGCTTCGGCGCCATGCTCTTCGCCGCGGCCGAAGGACGCCTGCCCTACGAGAGCACCGGTGATCCGCTGATCACCATCAGCTCGATCGTGCACGGCCCGGTGCCGCCGCACCGGCAGACCGGGCCGATCGGCGAGGTGATCAGCGGGCTGATGGTCAAGGACCCGGCCCTCCGGATGCCGCTGCTGGAGGTGCGGCAGCGGGTGCACGACCTCGCCCGCCAAGCCGGGGAGCACCCGTTCGAAAACTACCTCCGCGACATCGAACCGCCCCGACCGATCACCCCCACCACTCCCCCGTCCGACCAGCCCACGGCACCTGCACCGGCCGCGAAGCGCTCCACGACTCGCACCGCGATCGTGCTCGGCGCGGCCGCGTTGCTCGCGGTCGGCGCGGCGACCGGCGGATTCATGCTCGGGCGCGCCGGTGAGCCGGTCCCCGCAGGCGTTCTCGGGCGAGCGGCTCCCGAGCACTCACCCAACCCGGCCCCCGACGACAGCCCCTTCGGCTTGCTTGAGGCCGAGCGCGCAACCTCCGGCAGCAACGCCGGCTGGCTCGGCTCCGAGCGCGGCGAGGGCGGGACCATCCAATTCGCCGGTCCGATGCAGGACGGATCCTCGCTCACCTTCGACAACGTCGAATTCGGCTCCGCTACGGCAACCGAGGTCTCCGCCAGGCTGCGCGTCACCGCCGACGAGGCCAAGGGCAAGATCGAGCTCCGCCTGGGCGGGCCGTCCGGTGAGCTGATCGCCAAGATCCCGGTGACCTCGAAGCACGAGGAAGACTGGAAGGTGGTGCCGGTCGACCTGCTGCGCCCGCTGACCGGGCAGCACAACGTGCACCTGTCGGTCATCGCCGACGAGTCCTTCCCCTTCATGGACCTGGACTGGGTGCGGTTCCACCGCTGAGGCGGCCCCGACTACCCTTGACCGGCGATGACCGTGCTGTCCGAAGACCAGTGGCGGGCCCGGCAGGCCGCCCACCGAGAACGCGTCGCCCAGTGGACCCGTCCGCACCGCGAGCGCCAGCACGAGCACCGCAAGCACCCGGTGCTGGACTTCCTGTTCACCTACTACTCCTTCCGCCCGGCGCGGTTGGAGCGCTGGCAGCCGGGCGTGGGCGTCACCCTGATCGGCGGCGAGGAGTTCCTGGCCCGACGCGGTTTCACGACGACTCCTGACGGCGTCGCGCTCGATCCGGCGGCGTTCACCGAGAAGCGGCGCAGCACTGCGGAGTTCGTGCTCGGCCTGCTCAGCGCCACCGCTTCCCGCACGGCCCGGCTGGGCTGCTTCGGGCTGCACGAGTGGGCCATGGTCTACCGCACGCAACCGGCCGACGTCCGCCACACCGGCTGGCCGCTGCGGCTCGGGCACGACGGCACCGACGAGGTCGTGGACTCGATGCAGGTCAACTGCACGCACTACGACGCCTTCCGCTTCTTTACCCCACCGGCCCGCCCGCTCAACACCCTCCAGCCCGAGCGCACCGACCAGGTCCAGCTCGAACAGCCGGGGTGTCTGCACGCGAACATGGATCTGTTCAAGTGGTGTTACAAGCTGGACCCGTTCGTGCCTGCCGAGCTGGTCGCGGACTGCTTCGATCTGGCTGTTCGAGTCCGTGAGCTGGACATGCGAGCCAGTCCCTACGACCTGCGTGAACTCGACTACGCGCCGGTCCAGATCGAGACGCCCGAGGGCCGTGCGGACTACGTCCGACGCCAGCGCGACTTCGCCGCCGAAGCAGCGGAGTTGCGCCAGCGCCTGATCAACACCTGCCGCGAAGTCCTCACCTGGGCCCAGCAGCCGGCGTGACCGGGGCCGGCCGCTCCAGTTCCGGCTGCTCGGGCAGGTCCCGCAGGGAGCGCACCGGTGAGAGGAAAACGACGAGCCAGCTCAACGCGAAGGTTCCGGCCGAAACCCACAGCACCGCGCGGACGCCCGCTACCTCACCGAGCAGGCCGGCCAACACGGCAGCGACGGCGAGCGCGCCGGTGAGCAGGAACCGGAACGTGGCGTTCATCCGGCCCATCAGGTGATCCGGGGTGGCCGACTGCCGCAGGCTCACCGCCAGCACGTTGCCGATGCCGACCTTGGTGATGATCATCGACCACGCGGCGACCACCACCCACAGCCAGGCACCGCTGCCCAGCAGCGGCACGACGCACCCGGCGGCGCTCGCCGCGACCCCGGCGATCCACAGCACCCGGCCGTGCCCGAACCGGGCCGCAAGAGCACGCGCGATGCTCGCCCCGGCCAGCGCCCCGCAACCACCGATGGCCAGGAAAGCGCCGAGAACCCATTGGTCGAGCCCGAGTTCGCGGACGAACAGCACCGGCAGCACCGTGATCGCCAGCGTCGAGGCGAAGTTCGTCAGCGCGCCTTCCACCGCCAGCGGCCGCAGCATCCGGTGCCCGAGCACGTGGCGCAGCCCGTCCCGCACGTCCGGCCACACCCGCGACTTCGGCCGCGCCGGAACTGCCGGTCCCGATCCCTTGATCCGCCAGAGCACGACCGCCGAGATCGCGTAGCTGACCGCGTCAAGCGCGATCACGACCGGCGCCGTGATCGCCGACGCCAGCACTCCCCCGGCGCTGCGCCCGATGATCTGGTTGACCCCGCGCATGCCCATCAGCCGAGCGTTGGCCTGCACCAGCTTCGCCCGGCCCACGATCTCCGGCAGGAACGTCTGGGCGGCCACCTCGGAGAACACCGTCGCCACTCCGCCCAACAGCGCAACGCTGTACAGCTGCGGCATCGACAGCATCCCCAGCAGCCAGGCGACCGGGACCGATCCGTACAGAACGGTGCGCACGGCGTCCGAGGTGATCATCACCGCCCGGCGCGGCAACCGGTCCACCCAGGCCCCAGCGGGCAGGCCGATCAGCAGGAACGCGAACGTGGTGAGCGCGGTAAGGGCACCGACCTCCGCCGGGCCAGCGCCGAGGGCGAGGACCGCGGTCAGCGGCAGCGCGACGTAGCTGACCTGGGTGCCGAAGTCGCTGCCGATGACCGCGCCGAAGAACGACCGGAACGCCCCCGGCAACCGGGCGGAGTCGGTGACTGCTCGATTTTCGATCACGCTCCGACGATCACGGCCTCCCCCAGATCGGGGCCAGGAATTTAGACTGAGTCGAATCGATCATCGGCCGCATCGATCACCGGGAGGCATCCACTGCTCGAGATGACGATGTCGGCCGAGGGGCTGGCCCGGATCCGGTTCGCCCGGTCTCCGCTGTGGGAGGTCACGGCCAGCGTGCGCGTCCTGAAGGAGTGGCGGCGGCACCCGCTGCACCACTCGTGGCGGGCCGAGGTCGAACCTCGGCTCGACCGCGGCACCGCCGACCTGTCGCTGCTGTTCGACCTGGTACAGACGCCGAGCAAGATCCTGCCCGGCTTCCTCGCCCCGGTCCCGACCGTGCAGCGGCCGACGTTGACTGAGGAGCTCGACGACCTCCGGTCGGTGCCGGCGCACTCGGTCCGGACGATGATCGAGCACGCCGTGCACGCACCTTCAGAACCGGTTCGTCGGCTGCACGCCGACCCGACCGGCGAACTACCCCGGCTGGCCCGGGCGATCGAGGACTACTGGGCACTTGCCATCGAGCCGTGGTGGCCGGAGATGCTCGAGCTGCTGGACCAGGACATCCGGCACCGAGGCGCGCTGCTGGTGGAGGGTGGGGCCGCGCAGCTGTTCAACGAGCTCAGCCCGCAGGTCGAGTGGCGCGAAGATGTTCTGCACGTGCAGCACCGGTGCTTCAAGGGCACGCACGTCCTCGACGGCCGCGGGCTCGTGCTGGTGCCGTCCACGTTCCTGTGGCCGACCGTCTTCTCCAAGCTGGAGCCGTTGTGGCCGAGCGCGCTGCGCTACCCGTCGCGCGGCATCGCCGCCCTCTGGGAACCGAAGCAGCCCGCCTCGCTCGACGCGTTGGCCGCGGTCCTCGGTCGGTCCCGGACGGTGCTGCTGGCCGAGCTGTCCGTCCCGAGGTCGACCACCGAGCTCGCCCGCCGAACGCAGATGTCCGCCGGGAATGCGTCGCAGCACTTGACCGCGCTCCGCGATGCTGGGCTGGTCTCGGTGCACCGGGAAGGGCGGTACGTGCTCTACAGCCGGACCGACCTGGCCGAAACGCTGCTCGACCGGTCGGCTTGAGCGACCGACTACAGCGAGAACGGGCCTGCTGAGCGGAAGGCGTGCTTCGCGAAGCGTTCGGCGATGCGGCGGTGGGTGGTGGCGTCCGGGTGCAGGGCGTCGGGCAGCGGGAGTTCCGCGAAGTCGTCCTCGCCGTAGAGCTCGCGCCCGTCGAGGTAGTGCAGGTTCGGGTCGTCGGCCGCCCGAACTGCGGTGATGCGGGCTAGTTCGTCGCGGATCACGTTGAGCGTCAGCTTCCCGGCCGCGCGCTCCGCCGGGTCACCGGAGGCCCGGAAGTGCACCACTCCGCCGTCGAACACCGGCGCACCGGGGCCTGGGGTGTCCTCGTGGATCGGGCACAGGATCGGCGAGACCACCAGCAGCGGCGTGGTCGGGTGCCCCTCGCGGATGGTGTCGAGGAAGCCGTGGACCGCCGGGCCGAAGGCGCGCAGGCGCATCAGGTCGGCGTTGACGATGTTGATGCCGATCTTGACGCTGATCAGGTCCGCCGGGGTGTCGCGCAGCGCGCGGGCGGTGAACGGGTCGAGCAGGGCACTGCCGCCCAGCCCCAGATTGATCAGCTCCACCTCGCCGGTGGCGGCGGCCAGCGCGGGCCACGTCGTGGTGGAGCTCTCGGCGTTCGAGCCGTGGCTGATCGAACTGCCGTGGTGCAGCCACACCCGGCGGCCCCGGTCCGGGACGGGCTCGACCGGTGCGTCGGTGCGCAGCGCGACGAGTTCGGTGATCTCCCGGTACGGCAGCCAGATCGCCACGTCCTTCGCCTCGGCAGCGAGGTCGGCGAACCGGATGGTGGCGACCGGACCGGACTCGGTGGTCATGGTGCCCGCGGCCATGTCGATGGTCAGGACGTTGCCGCCGTCCGCTATGGCCCTGTCGGCGAGGCGGCCGTCTACGAGCAGGTCGTAGGCGTTGCCCGGCAGGGTCTGGGCGCCGCGGTAGACCGTCTTGGTGGGCAGCACGTCCAGCTCGATGGCAGTCGCCGTCGTCCGAAATCCCAGCCGCACACCGGACGGCTGGGATTCGGCCATGGGCAGTTGACCGTCGGAGCTCTGCGCGCGGGCTTTCGCGGGCAGTCGGTGCGGCAGCACGCCGCGTTCGGTGCGTTCCAGGTCGAGCGCACCGCGCAGGATGTCCACTGTGATCGGTGTGGTGATCCACTCCGTCGCGGGTGAGGCGTTCATGGTTCCCACCTTTTCAACCGAATGCCGAAGCCGCACGTCATTTCTCTTCTTGCTGCGCGCGACGGGCCAGCACAACGAAGACCAGCACCGCAGCTAGCGACAACGCACCCATCACCAGGCCCATCGGCAGTGCGGTGTCGGTGCCCGCCGAGCCGACCAGCGGCGCGGCCAGTGCTCCGGCTGAGAACTGCATCACGCCGAGCAGCGCCGAAGCGCTCCCCGCGGTCTCGGGATGCCCGGACAACGCCAGCGCCGTGGCGTTCGGGGAGACCATGCCGATGCTGGACACGACCAGGAACAACGCCGGCAGCAGACCGACCAGCCCAGCCCCGACCAGCGCGGACACCGCCACCGCGACCCCGCCGAGCGCGTTGACGCCCAGGCCGATGGCCAGCAGCCGACGGGGTTCGGCGCGGTCGACCAGACGCGCGTTGAGCTGTCCGACGAGGATGATGCCCAGCGAGTTGATCCCGAAGACCAGGCTGAACGTCTGCGGCGACATGCCGAAGACGTCCTGCAGCACGAACGACGAGCCCGAGATGTAGGCGAACATCGCCGCGAACGCCAACGCGGCCGACAGCGAGTACCCGACGAACACCCGGTCGCCGAGCAGCGCCCGGAATGTGCGCAACGTTTCGCCCAGGTTCCCGGGTCGCCGGGACTCCGCGGGCAGCGTCTCGCGCACGCCGAACGCGGTCGCGGCCAGCAGCAACGCCCCGATCAGCCCGAGCGCCAGGAACACCCCGCGCCACGACGTCACGCGCAGCAGTTGCCCACCGATGAGCGGCGCGAGGATCGGTGCCAGCCCGTTGACCAGCATGAGCAGTGAGAAGAACCGGGCCATCGCCACGCCGGAGTACATGTCGCGCACCACGGCCCGCGCGATGACGATCCCAGCCGCCCCGCCCAAGCCCTGCACCAGCCTCAACCCGGCCAACGCGTACGCGGACGGCGCGATGGCGCACAGCAGCGAGGCCAGCGTGAACACCACCAGGCCGACCAGCAGCGGACGCCGCCTGCCGTAGGTGTCCGAGAGCGGCCCGGCGACCAGCTGCCCCAGCGCGAGTCCGAGGGTGCACGCCGTCAGCGACAGCTGGACCTGCGAGGCCCCGGTGCCCAGCTCGGCGGCGATCTCCGGGAAGGCCGGCAGGTACATGTCGATGGACAGCGGACCGAACGCGGACAGCCCGCCCAGGATCAGCACGTACTTGGTCCTGTTCGGTTCAGACATCCCGCCCTCGTTCGTTCGCCGCGCGAATAAAGCCGACAGAACGTTAACCGACCCACCGCACGCCGATGAGTTCGGTGGCGCGCGCTGGTCTGCATCGGTGCACAGTTCGCGAGAGGAGCTCCACGATGCCTGCCCTGACCCCAGCCGCAGACCGGATGGCTGCGCTGCTGGCCAACGTCACCGATGCCCAGCTCACCGCCCCGACACCGTGCTCGGAGTACGCGGTCGGCGACCTGATCGACCACATCAGCGGCCTGAGCCTGGCGTTCACCGCCGCCGCGGCGAAGGACCGCTCGTTGACCGGGCAGAGGCCGTCCGGGGACGCATCCCGCCTCCCCGCCGACTGGCGCACCCTCGTCCCCGAGCAGGTGACCGCGATGGCCGAGGCCTGGGACGAACCAACGGCTTGGGAGGGTATGACGCAAGCCGGTGGTGTCGAGGCGCCCGGCGCTGTGGTGGGGCTCGACGGGCTCGACGAACTGGTGGTGCACGGCTGGGATCTCGCGAAGGCTACCGGCCAACCATTCACCTGCGACGAGGAGTCGTTGACCGCGTGCCTGGAGTTCGTCGGCCCGGCGACCGAGAACGGGGGCCAGGGCAGCCCGTTCGGCAACCCCGTCGAGGTCGCTCCGGACGCCCCGAAGCTGGATCGGCTCGTCGCCCTGACCGGCCGCGCCCCGACCTGGCACCCCTGACCTTCCGGGTCCGATGTGGACGCCGCACCCGGGGCGGGCTTCCCAATTTTAGGGAAATTTGGGAAACACCGGCCCCGGGCGGCAGGTGCTCAGTCGGCGATGCGGCGCACGAAGCGGTCGATGTAGGCGCGGTGCTCCTGGACCAGGGCACCGTCGGGGTACATCAGGCAGGTCACGTTCGCGCCGATGGACGCGTTGACGACCTCCCCCACCAGAGCAGCGACTGCGGGCGCGTCGGCTGGTTCACCCTTGCCGCGCGCCGCTGCGATGAGCTCCGCCAACTGGCCGCGCCAGGTGCGCAGGTGATCGCGGTAGAGCTCGGCCAACTCGGCGTTGGACACCGAGTGCTCCCACAGCGCCAGCAGGATGCGGGCCGCGTCGATCCGGTACTTGTCGAGCGGCATCGCGGCCTCGACGTAGCGGCGCAGCGCCGCCACCGGCGCATCAGGTTCCGGGCCCTGCACGCGGATCCGGTCATCCATCTCGGCCAGCGCGCTCTGGAAGGTGGCCGCGATGATGCAGTCCTTGCTGGGGAAATATCTCTTGAGCGCACCGTTGGCGTAGCCCGCCGCAGCGACGATGCTGCGCATGGTGGCGGCTTCGAATCCGCCTTCGATGATGAGCTTCTTGGCGACCTCGACGATCTCTCGACGTCGCTGGTCATGATCGATGATCTTCGGCATGGCCTCTTAATTGTGCTCGACTCGTCCGGGCTGCGCGTGTTCGTCTCGTTCACCCCCGACGCGACGATTTCCCCACCGTACATGAACGAATCGCGCTGGTGGATGAGCACAATCACAGCAACCCCACGCGAGCATCCAGACCTTCCGCGACGAACCATCGGCGAATCTGAGGCTGAGTGACCGCGCAAGCACCACGAGTGAACCGGCGCCGAGATGCCCTGAGCGAGGCGAGAACCGGACTGCGCCACGTGTTCCACTCAGGAAAGCGAGCCGGCCGCGCGCTCCCGAGGGGGGATACGGCAAGCACGCGGCCAGCACCCACCATCGCACCCACCGCGTAGGAACACCCACCTCTCCCGTTGATCGGTTTTCCCTTGGCACGATTGAGAATTCCACACCCGATCACTCGCCGTCCCCGCGGATGCGCAAATTCAACGGAAATCGCACGTCGAATTTCCATTGAAATCGCGTAGATCCGCTCATCGCAGGCCAGCGGGCGGATGGCCGAACTCGGCGCGGAGAAGCAGCCCACCACTACAGTCGCACCGCTCGCCTGCGTCCAATGTGGAATGAACATCGGCCTTTCCGTCATGGTCAGCGGAACAGCGAGTTGACGTAGTCCGCGCCGAGGCAGGCTGCGCCGTAGTGCTTGCGGCCGGTCTTCCCACTGGCGGACGCGTCCTTGCCCGTTCCGGACATCGGTTCCAACCCGTTGTAACAGGTGCTACATTTCTCGGCGTGGCAGAAGCTTCCCTTCGTTGGCTGGTCCTCGTGATCAAGGTTCCGACCGGACCGTCCCGGCACCGGGTCGCCGTGTGGCGGGAACTCCGCAAGATCGGAGCGCTCTCTCTCGGGCAGGGCGTGTGGAGCGTGCCCGACGTGCCGGTGTTCGCCGACGGCATCGCCCGCGCCGTCGAGCTGACCCAGCAGGCCGGTGGCCAAGCCCTGGCTCTGGACGCCGCCGGGCGCGGCGAAGCCGATGCCGCCGCGCTGCAGGAGCGGTTCACCGCGGCGCGCTCGGAGGACTGGACCGAGTTCCTCGCCGATTGCGGCAAGTTCGAGGCCGAGATCGCCAAGGAGATCCGCAACGCCAAGTTCACCCTGGCCGAGCTGGAAGAAGAGGAGCAGTCCCTGGAACGGCTGCGGCGCTGGCACCGCGACCTGACCGCCCGGGACGTCTTCGGCGCTCCGGAAGCAGCCGAAGCCGCCGAACAGCTCAAGATGTGCACGGCAGTGTGCGAAGACTACGCCGAACGCGTTTTCGGCGTGCTGCACAACTCGAACGGGGAGATGTGATGAGCATGCCCCGCCAGATGTGGCCGCTGTACGCGGCAGGTTTCACCACCGCCTTCGGCGCTCACAGCATCGCCGCGAACCTCGGCGGTTTCACCGCTGACGCGGTCACCTCCCTGCTGGTGCTCGGCGGGTTGCTCGCCCTCTACGACGGCGCCGAGGTCCTGCTCAAACCGCTGTTCGGCGCCTTCGCCGACCACATCGGCGCCCGTCCGGTGCTGATCGGCGGCCTGCTGGGCTTCGCTGCCGCGTCGGCGACCTACGTCATCGCCGACAGCCCCGCCTGGCTGTGGGTGGCCCGCCTGGGACAGGGCGCTGCGGCGTCGGCCTTCTCCCCCTCGGCCTCCGCGCTGGTCGCCCGGCTCAACCCGGCGGCCAAGCACGGCCGCGCCTTCGGCTCCTACGGCTTCTACAAGTCCATCGGTTACACGCTGGGACCGCTGCTGGGCGGCGTCCTGGTGTGGGTCGGCGGGCTCCAGCTGCTGTTCGCGGTGCTGGCGCTGCTCGGTCTGGGAGTCGCCATCTGGGCCGCGGTCGACGTCCCCGCGACCCCGCCGCTGCCCAAGACCCGGCAGACGGTGCTGGACCTGGTCCGACGCCTGACCGACCCGGCGTTCCTCGCCCCGACCGCGGCGCTGGCCGCGGCGACCGCTGCGCTGTCGGTGGGTGTGGGCTTCCTGCCGGTGACCGGCCGCCTGGCCGGGCTGGGCCCGATCGCCACCGGAGCCGCGGTGTCGGTGCTGGCCGCCTGCGCGGCCGTCGTGCAGCCGAACGCGGGGCGAGCTCTGGACACCGGCCGCCTCACCCCACCCCGCGGCATCGCGATCGGCCTCGCGATCACCGCGGTGGGCTTGCTCTGCCCGGTGATTCCCGGCTTGCTCGGGGTACTGCTGGCCGCCGCTCTCATCGGCATCGGAACCGGCCTGATCACCCCGCTCGGCTTCGCTGCCCTGGCCGCCTCCACCCCGCAGGAGCGGCTGGGCCAGACGATGGGTGCCGCCGAGCTCGGCCGCGAACTCGGCGACGCGGGCGGCCCGCTGCTCGTCGCGACGGTCGCCACGCTCGCCGGTCTCGCCTCCGGCTACGTCGTGCTCGCAGTGCTGATCGCCCTCGGACCTGCGATCGCCTTCGGCCTGCGCACGGCGCGTCTACGTCAGCGGACGTAGACGAGGTTCAGCTCCGCATCGGATGAGCGGATCCCTCCTGTCGGCCACGCTTCAACGAGCTGCCCGACAGGAGGGATCCGATGACGACCACGACAGCGCGCCCCACCAGCCGCAGGCTCAGCGTTCGCGGCCGCAAGGCGCTCCTCGCCGCGCACCTCCTGGCCGCGGCGACGTGGTTCGGCATCGACCTCGCCCTCGGCATCCTCGCCGTCACGGCCCTGGTCACCGACTCGCCCGCGACCGCGGGTGCCGCGCTGCAAGCCGTCGGGATCTTCGCCGTCTGGCCGATGTTCACCGCCGGCGTCCTGTGCCTGGCCACCGGAGTCGTGCTCGGGCTGGGCAGCAAGTACGGACTGCTGCGGTACTGGTGGGTGGCGGTCAAGCTCGGCATCAACGTGGTCTTCGCGGTGCTGATCGTCGTCGCGCTGCGCCCGCTCATCAACCAGGCGGCCGACGCCGGCACCCACCTCGCCAGCGGTGGCACCGGCGCGATCCCCACCATCCTGTTGTACCCGGTGATGATCGGGCCGAACCTGCTGCTCACCGCCTACCTGCTGTCGGTTTTCAAGCCGTGGGGCCGAATCCGGTGACGCGGCATCAGGGCAGCTGGAAGCCGAACGGCAGCTCCAGGCGGTGCGCGGCGAGCAGTTCGGCGTCGGCCAGGATCTCGGCGGTCGGTCCGTCGGCGACCACCGCGCCGTCGTCGATCAGCACGCTGCGCGGGCACAGCTGCCAGGCGTAGGGCAGGTCGTGGGTGACCATGAGCATCGTGCCGCCCCAGTCCAGGAGCACCTCGGCCAGTTCGCGGCGGGCCACCGGCTCCAGGTTCGACGACGGCTCGTCCAGCACCAGGACCTCCGGGTCGCAGGCCAGCACGGTGGCCAGCGCGACGCGCTTGCGCTGCCCGCCGGACAGGTGCAGCGGCGAGCGGTCGGCGTGCTCGGCCATCCCCACCGCAGCCAACGCCGACTCGACCCGTTGTGCCAGCTCAGCGCCCCGCAGCCCGAAGTTGGCCGGGCCGAACGCGACGTCTTCGCGCACGGTCGGCATGAACAGCTGGTCGTCGGGGTCCTGGAAGACCAGCCCGACACGACGGCGGATCTCGGTCAGGTTCCGCTGCTGCACCGGCAGCCCGCCCACCTCAATCCGCCCCGACCCAGCACGCAGCACGCCGTTGAGGTGCAGCGTCATCGTCGTCTTGCCCGCGCCGTTGGGCCCGAGCACGGCGACCCGCTCCCCGCGCTCGACGCGCAGGTCCAGGCCGCGCAACGCGCGGTGCCCGTCCGGGTACTCGTAGGTCAGCCCGGAAACCTCCAGTACCGCGACGTCTTCCGACGCCGCAGCGCGTTCGGGCGAGGTCTTGCTCAGGCTGTCCACAGCGCGGCTCCCAGGAGAACAGCGGCGACGGCGGGTGCGGCCATGCCCCACCACCACATCGCCGACGACGTGCGGCGCGACTCGCCGAGGTCGGGCATCGCGCTGCGCCACCCCCGCGAAACCATCGCCAGGTGCACCCGCTCACCCCGCTCGTAGGAGCGGATGAACAGGCTGCCGATGCCCCGCGCGGTTGCTCCGACCTGCCACAGGAATCGCGGGTCGTGCCCGCGGCAGATGCGGGCGATGCGCATCCGGTCCGCCTCGGCCACGATCACCTCGGCGTAGCGCAGCATCAGCGTGATGATCGTGATCAACGACTTCGGCGCGTGCAGCCGCTGCAGACCCACCACCAGCTCGCGCGGCGCGGTGGTGGCGGCCAGCAGCAGCGATGTCGCCAGCCCGAGCGTGCCCTTGACCAGGATGTTCCAGCCCGCCAGCAGTCCCTCGGTGGACAGCGACAGGCCCGCCACATCCGTCGTCGCGCCTCCAGCGGTGAACGGCAGCACCAGGGCCAGCACCACGAACGGCACCTCGATCAGCAGGCGGGCGGCCAACCAGCGCGGCGGGATCCGCGCGAGCAGAGCCAACGCGGCCAGCAGCACCGCGTACCCGCCGAAGGCCCAGAACACCTCGCGCGGAGTCGCCACCACGCACAGCACGACCAGGAACGCGGCGACGATCTTGACCTCCGGCGACAGCCGGTGCAACGCCGAAGCACCCGGCAGGTGCAACGCGCTCGCGTGCCCGGCGCCCACCGCTATTCGCTCCCGGTCCGCCGGCGCAGTCCCCAGAACAGGCCGCCGGCCGCGATCAGGGTGACCGCCGCGCCGATCACGCCCGCAAGACCGGTCCAGCGATCGTCACCGCGAATGGTGTAATCCGCCAGCGGACCGCCGGAAAGCGCGTGGTCCTCGGTGTTCTGCGCGATGCAGTGCCCGGTCAGCTGCTCGCCCTGGTCGGTCTGCACCACCTGGCAGCCCTGCTGGGTCACCGCGTCCAAGCCGTCCGGGTCGGAGTCGGCGAAGTAGGCCACCCCACCGGCGATGACCAGCACCACCAGTCCGAACACCAGCAGGAACCGTCGCATCCCCGTCACCGCACGGCCTCCTTCTCAACACGAGCAACGCGCAGCAGGTGGATCAGGTCCGGCCGCACCGCTGCCACTGCGCCAACAGTGGCAGCGGTGATCACGCCCTCGCCCAACCCGATCAAGCAGTGCACACCGACCACGGCGATCGCAGCGGTACCGGTGCCGTAACCGGCCGCGCCACCGATGGCGTACTCCAGGACGAAACCTCCGGACGCGGCAACGGTGTTCACCCAAGCCGCGACGAACGCGGTCACCAGCAACCCGCCCCTGCTGCGAGTGGCCACGCGGCGCAAGGCCAGCGCGACGAAATAGCCGACCGCGGTGCCGATCAAGGCCATGTTGGTGATGTTCGCGCCGAGCATGGTCAGCCCGCCGTCGGCGAACAGCAGCGCCTGCACCACCAGCACGATGGCCACGCACAGCGCGCCCACCCACGGCCCGGCCAGGATCGCCGCCAGCGCACCGCCCAGCAAGTGCCCGCTCACGCCCGGCAGCACCGGGAAGTTGATCATCTGCGCAGCGAACACGAACGCGGCCACCAGACCGGCCATCGGCGCAGTCCGATCGTCGAGGTCACCGCGCGCCTTGACCAGCGCCAGGGACAACCCCGCCACCGCGACAGCGGCGAACAGCACCGCCGTCGGCGCGCTCAGCAACCCGTCGCTCATGTGCATCGCGAGCGTCTCGGTCCGCATCTCGCACCCTCCCGCACATCCAACTGCCTATGGAGGGTAGTTGCCCGCGAGGTGCTGTCACCAGACTTTGGCAAGAGGTGCTGATCGCATTCTCGCAAGCAAAAACAGACGACCCGGGCAAAAGCACCCGGGTCGTCCGCAAGTCCTTCGGATCAGTCTCTGACTGCCAGCGCCAGTTCGCCGTTGGCGTCCCTTTCGGCATCCAGCGTCTTGTCCCCGAGCAGGGTGGCGACCTGCTGTTCGAGGAACACCCGGACCCCGGAGGTCTCGATCACCTCGTCGCCCTCCTGGGGCGCCTCGGCGATCGACGCCTGCAATCCGTCCCCGGCCGGCGCGATGCGCAACCCGGAGCCTTCTTGAGAGTCACCACCGACGAGGACGAGCTTGATGACCTCGGCGGCGCTCTCACTGATGGTGAGCATGATGCTCAACTCCCTTGTCGGAGCCGGTCAGGTGAAGGAGCCACCGTGTCATCCGTCCCGCAGGGCGCGCAAACCGGGCCAACCCCCGCGTGTCACCCGACGGCCCCCGCCCACATCGAGCGGGGGCCGGCAGGCGATCAGGACTGGTAGGCGTCCAGCGGAGGGCAGGAGCAGACCAGGTTGCGGTCGCCTCGGGCGCCGTCGATGCGGCGGACCGGCGGCCACACCTTCGCCACGTCCGTACCCAGCGGATAGGCCGCCTCCTCGCGGGAGTAGGCGTGGTCCCAGTCCTTGGCCAGGCACTCGGCCGTGTGCGGGGCACCGACCAGCGGGTTGTCCTCGGCCGGCCACTGCCCGGCGACGACCTTGTCGATCTCCGCGCGGATCGCGATCATGGCCTCGCAGAAGCGGTCCAGCTCGGCCAGGTTCTCGCTCTCGGTCGGCTCCACCATCAGCGTCCCGGCCACCGGGAACGACATGGTCGGCGCGTGGATGCCGTAGTCGGCCAGCCGCTTGGCCACGTCGTCCACACTGATGCCGCTGGTCTTGCTGATCTCGCGCAGGTCCAGGATGCACTCGTGGGCGACGAAGCCGCCCTTGCCGGTGTAGAGCACCGGGAAGTAGTTGTTGAGCCGCCGCGCCACGTAGTTGGCCGCCGCGACCGCGGTCAGCGTCGCGCGCCGCAGCCCGTCGGCACCCATCATCCGCACGTAGGCCCACGAGATCGGCAGGATCGAGGCGCTGCCCCACGGCGCCGCGCTGATCGGGCCCACCCCGGTCTCCGGACCGGCCGCCGGCTGCAGCGGGTGGTTCGGCAGGAACGGCGACAGGTGCTCCCGCACGCCGATCGGGCCGACGCCCGGGCCACCGCCGCCGTGCGGGATGCAGAACGTCTTGTGCAGGTTCAGGTGCGAGACGTCGGAGCCGAACTTGCCCATCCGGGCCAGGCCGATCAGCGCGTTGAGGTTCGCGCCGTCGACGTAGACCTGGCCGCCGGCGTCGTGCACGAGACCGCACACCTCGCGCACGGTGTCCTCGTAGACGCCGTGCGTGGACGGGTAGGTGATCATGATCGCGGCGAGGTCGTCGGCGTGCTCGGCGACCAGCTCGCGCAGGTGGTCCAGCTGGATGTTGCCCTGCTCGTCGCAGCGCACCACGATCACGCGCATCCCGGCCATCACCGCGCTGGCGGCGTTGGTGCCGTGCGCGCTGGCCGGGATCAGGCACAAGTCCCGGTCGGCCGCACCGCGGCTGCGGTGGTAGGCGCGGATGGCCAGCAGACCGGCGAACTCACCCTGGCTACCGGCGTTGGGCTGCAGGCTCACCGCGTCGTAACCGGTGACCTCGGCCAGCCAGGTCTCCAGGTCCTTGACCAGCGACAGCAGACCCTCGGCGTCTTGCGCGGGCGCGAACGGGTGCAGCGAACCGAACTCCGGCCAGGTGATCGGCTCCATCTCGGCGGTCGCGTTGAGTTTCATCGTGCACGACCCCAGCGGGATCATGCTGCGGTCCAGCGCGACGTCCTTGTCCGACAGCCGCCGCAGGTAGCGCAGCAGCGAGGTCTCGGAGTGGTGGCTGTGGAACACCGGGTGCGTCATGTACTCGGAGGTGCGCAGCAGCGCCAGCGGAAGCGCGTCGGAGGTCTGCGCGTCCAGCTCGTCGACGTCCACGCCGTCGATGCCGAAGGCCTGCCACACCGTCGCCAGGTTGGCGCGCGTGGTGGTCTCGTCGCAGCTGATGCCCACCCGGTCGACGTCGATGCGCCGCAGGTTGATGCCGCCGCGCCGCGCCGCGGACACGACCTCATCGGCCCGCCCCGGCACCTTCGCGACGATCGTGTCGAAGAAGTCCTGGTGCAGCACCTCGACGCCGCCGCGCCGCAGCTGCTCGGCCAGCACGGACGCCATCCGGTGCGCGCGGGTAGCGATCGCCTTCAGCCCGGCCGGACCGTGGTAGACGGCGTACATCGACGCCACCACGGCCAGCAGGACCTGCGCGGTGCAGATGTTGCTGGTCGCCTTCTCGCGGCGGATGTGCTGCTCCCGGGTCTGCAACGCCAGGCGGTAGGCCTTGTTGCCGTCGGCGTCGACGCTCACACCGACCAGTCGGCCGGGCAGCTGCCGCTCGAATCCCTTGGCCACGGCCATGAATCCGGCGTGCGGACCACCGAAGCCCATCGGCACGCCGAATCGCTGGGTGCTGCCGACGACCACGTCCGCACCGATCTCACCGGGCGCGCGCAGCAGCGTCAGGGCCAGCAGATCGGACGCCACCACGACCTTCGCCCCGCGCTCGTGCGCCTCGGCGATGATCCGCTCGTGGTCGCGCACCGAACCCGAAGCACCCGGGTAGGACAGCAGCGCGCCGAAGAACTCGTCCTCGGGCAGCCCTGCCGACAGGTCGGCGACGACGACCTCGATGCCCAGCGGCTCGGCGCGGGTCTGGATGACCGCGATGGTCTGCGGCAGCGTGTCGGAGTCGACCAGGAAGCGCGGCGACTTGGACTTGCCGGCGCGGCGCACGAGCGTCATGCCCTCGGCCGCGGCGGTCGCCTCGTCCAGCATGGACGCGTTGGCCACCGGCACCCCGGCCAGGTCGGCCACCATCGTCTGGAAGTTCAGCAGCGCCTCGAGCCGGCCCTGTGAGATCTCCGGCTGGTACGGCGTGTACGCGGTGTACCAGGCCGGGTTCTCCAACACGTTGCGCAGGATGACCGGCGGGGTCGTGGTGCCGTAGTAACCGAGCCCGATCATCTCGGTGTGCGGGTGACAGCGGCGCGCGAGGTCGCGCAGCTCGGCAAGCGCAGCGGTCTCGGTGGCCGGCTGGGGCAGCGCCAAGCGCAGGTCGTCCTCGCGGATCGCGTCCGGCACCGCGCTGCGGCCCAGTTCCTCCAGCGAACCGACGCCGATCACGTCGAGCATGCGGGCCAGTTCGGCCGGGGACGGCCCGACGTGCCGGTCGGAGAACGGCGTGCCGTGCTCCAGAGCGGCCAGGGGAATGCGGTCGTGGGTCACGTCGGACATCGCCAAACCTCAATCATCGCGGCGAACACAGGGGCGGCAGTACAGCCAGGACTGCGCTGCTCTCCCCCTCTGTCACCGTCCGCGAAGCGAACGCCTGAGAGCTTCACCCGGGGACCGGGCTTGCACCGTCGGCGGGTGGTGCCAGCGAATGGCACCACCTCTTTCCAGAGGTATCTCGCCCGTGCGGTCCAGGTGGCCTGAGAGGTTGTCGGGGAGGTTTTGCTCCTTCGGCGCCGACCGCGGCTAGGCCGGGCCGGACTCTCCCGCACGGGGTCGGCGATGTGTCGCAGCCTACCCGATCAGGTGGCCCGCGCGGACCTCTGATGCGAGCTGCGGCACAGTCTTTCGATCACGGCCAGGGCTGGTCAGCCGGTCTCGGCCTGGCGGTCCCGGCGACGGCGGGACAGCTCGTCCGCCGCCTGCACCATCTCGCCGCCGTCGGCCCGCTCGGCCGGGAACTCGTGGATGGTGCCGCTGATCTCGCGCATCGCACCGCTGACGGCGATGCCGAACACGCCCTGACCACCTTGCAGCAGGTCGACCACCTCCTCGGCAGAGGTGCACTCGTAGACCGTCGTCCCGTCGCTGAACAACGTCAGCCGCGCCAGGTCCTCGACGCCGCGGTTGCGCAGGTGCTCCACCGCGACCCGGATGTTGTGCAGCGACACCCCTGTGTCCAGCAGGCGCTTGACCACCTTGAGCACCAGGATGTCCTTGAACGAGTACAGCCGTTGCGAGCCGGAACCGGCCGCACCGCGTATGGACGGGCCGACCAGCTTGGTGCGCGCCCAGTAGTCCAACTGGCGGTAAGTGATGCCGGCGATCTGGCAGGCGGCCGGGCCCCGGTAGCCGACCAGTTCGTCCGGCAGCGAGGCGTCTGGGAACAGCCCACCCTGCTCCGCGGCAGCATCCCCGTTGGACGCTTCCTCGACCACGCCTGCCTCCCCTCGTCCGGCTTGTCGCCGACGACGATCACCAGCGCCCGAATCGATTGCGATCAGGGCCGCGAACACCCCGCCGACAGCCAGCGGCGCAGCACCGCCGCATCGGCGGTTCACCCGCTGAATCACACCAGGGCGATTTCGCGTAACCCGACGGTATGCCTGCCTCGCGAGGAGGTCAACGCGACGCGCGGGCGCCGGGACGACCCGGCCCCCGCCTGCAACTGCAAGCGGGGGCCGGATGTCAGATCTCGGGTCTGCGACGCCTCAGGTGTCCGCGCCGCGGAAGTCCTCGGGAGACACGGAGTCGAGGAACTCGCGGAACTTCTCCACCTCGTCCTCCTGCTCGTCCGGGATGATCAGCCCGGCCTCGTCCAGCACCGACTCGTCGGCGTGGATCGGCACCCCGATGCGCAACGCCAGGGCAACCGAGTCGCTCGGCCGCGCCGAAACCCGCACGTCCCCGTCGAACACCAGCTCGGCGAAGAAGGTGCCTTCCTGCAGATCGGTGATCCGCACCTGCTCCAGATCGCGCCCCAGGGCGCCGATGACGTCCTTGAGCAGGTCGTGGGTCAGCGGTCGTTGCGGTCGCACGCCCTGCTGCTCGAGCGCGATGGCCGTCGCTTCGACCGAGCCGATCCAGATCGGCAGGTAGCGCTCGCCGTTCGCCTCGCGCAACAACAGGATCGGCTGGTTGGCTGGTAGTTCCACTCGCACGCCGACGACGCGCATCTCGCTGCTCATCGTCACATCGCCTCCTCCAGCGCGCCGAAGCGTGACATCCCCGTCGAGGATCGCGCACCGACGCCTCCGACGCTACCCGCGATACGGCGGCTACGCCCAATCCCTCCGGCGGCCTGGTCGACCACCGCTGTCGCGGCTTGCCCGCTCGGGCACCTGATCCGAACGCCGGGTCCGAACCGCTGGCTGAGCTCGTCATCGAGCATTACCAGCACGATACACCGCTGCGGTCCCGCGGGACCGCTGGAAATGAAGCCGCTGCAACGGGAAAACCGGTTGCGGCGTCGAGAAATTCCCCGCCGCGGATGCCATCGACCCCGATCGCGCAAATACCGCGACGCGCCAGCGGGGCGACGCCGGTGCGGCGCCGCCCCGCTGGCGGGTCGAAAGTCGAATCCGGCGGCTCAGCGGCCGCCGTCGATCGGCCCGGTCAGGAAGACCAACCGGAACTTGCCGATCTGCACCTCGTCACCGTTGGCGAGCACCGAGGTGTCCACCGGTTCCCGGTTGACGTAGGTGCCGTTGAGGCTGCCGACGTCGACCACCACGAAGTCGTTGCCCTCGCGCCGGAACTCTGCGTGTCGGCGGGAAACCGTGACGTCATCGAGGAAGATGTCGCTGTCCGGGTGCCGTCCCGCGCTGGTGGTCTCGCGGTCCAGGAGGAACCGCGAACCCGCATTGGGACCGCGCTTGACCACCAGCAGTGCGGACCCTGCGGGCAGTGCGTCGACCCCGGACGCGGCGGCGGGCTCCGGGGCCGGGCTCTCGGGGCTTTCCTGCTCCGAGAGGAAAGGCCTGAAGACCGAGGTGGTCTCCGGTGACTGTTCTGGCGGAACGTCGCCGTAGCCGCTGTTCTGGCTCACCTGAGTCTCCTCCACGCGGATAGATCGTGCCAAGTAGGTACCCAACGTACCGTGCCTGGACAGGCGTGGGACGCGGGACTCCCGACATTCTCGTCGTCGACCCCGACAGATCGATGATCATGCCTGGTCGATCACCTTTTGATAGGCCTCGGCGTCGAGCAGACCGGCCAGTTGGTCCGGATCGGCGAGCTTGATCTCGACCATCCAGCCGTCACCCTGCGGGGCCGAGTTGACCAACTCCGGTTGGTCCTCGAGCTCGTCGTTGCGCGCGGCCACCTCACCGGTGACGGGGGCGTAGATGTCCGAGACGCTCTTGGTCGACTCCACCTCGCCCATGGAGTCCCCGACGGCGACCTTCTGCCCCACGTCCGGCAGCTGCACGAACACCACGTCGCCGAGCTGCTGCTGGGCGTAGTCGGTGATCCCGATGCGCACGGTGTCCTCGCCGGTGCGCTGGATCCACTCGTGCTCTTCGGTGTACTTGATCTCGTCCGGGGCCGCCACGTGGTCCCGCCTTCCTCGTCCGCTGCTACTTGGCTCACCGATCGCGCGCTGTGGGCGTGATCGGCTCGGCGAGCGTATGCAGCGCGCGGCACCGCCCGCAAGACGGCTCGCGGCGGCGTGGGAGGAGTGCGCTGTCGGCAGAATCGACGTCAGCCGTCCAGCGCATGCGGGGATCTCAGGCCGTTCTGGAGCGCGCTTGGCGCACCGCGGCCACGACCTGGCCCAGGTAGAGGATTCCGGCCCACAGGTACAGCGCGCCGCCCCAGAAGGTGAAGGCGTAGGCGATCGGACGCACCACTTCGGACAGCGGGAATTCCTCCTGCACCAGCAACAACAGCGGGAACGCGTACATCAGGCAGAACGTCGCGGCCTTGCCGAGGTAGTGCACTTCGGGCGGCTCGTAGCCGTGCCAGCGCAGCACTGGCAGGCACAACGTCAGCACCACGTCCCGCAACACCAGCGCGGCGGCGACCCACCAAGGCACGACATCCCGCAGCACGAAGGCGATCAGCGTGGCGATGATGTAGAGCCGGTCGGCAGCCGGATCGAGCAGTTCGCCAAGGCGGCTGTACTGGTTGAGCCAGCGGGCGAGCTTGCCGTCGAGCCAGTCGGTGACCCCGCTGATCACCAGCATCAGCAGGGCAAGCAGGTCGGCCTGCGGGCCGAGCAGCAACCAGAGGAACAGCGGCACCCCGGCCAGGCGGAGCACGCTGAGCAGGTTCGGCAGTGTCCACCATGGATCGGCCCACACCCCGGCGGCGACTTCGCGGATCCGGGCTATGCCGGGATCCGGGCGGCCATCCTGCGGGTGGCCGGGGTTGCCCCCGTGGCCTCCGCTCGTGGCGTTCTCCGTGGTGCGCTCGGCGTCCTGCACCACGAGCCTCCCCTGAATGGTTGTGCGTGCTACCCCAGATGCACGGATGCGCATCCCCTCGGGGTCAGGATCTCACATTCGGCGCACAACACACCTGGCGGCCGGACTCCCCCGCGCATCGAGCGGATCGGGCGGGGCGCGGCGGGAGTCCGCGACCACCGCGACTAGGCCGGAGTGCGGCTCCAACCGCGGCGGCAGAGCTCGGCATCGGTGAGGAACCGCGCCCGCCCGCGGTCGTCGACGCCGGCCCAAGGGGCTCCAGCGGCACCTTCTCGCACGTAGGAATGTCCACCGCTCCACACCACGCTGCAGGGTGCGGTGGGAAGGTCGGCCGAAGTGGCCGTGCGGGATTCGAACTGGGCGGTAGACGCCTCGGCAGACCGGGCCGGTTCCGTGCTCATCGTTGCAGCACCTCCGTTTTCTGATTCTGGTGTCGGCGCGCGGCGCCCTTTTGTTAGCCCGATCTCAGACTCGCTTCAGAGTGTGATCCACCACGCACTCCGTGTCGCGCCGAATCGGTTTCGCAGCGCCCAGCGGACACGTTCCGTCGCCGAACTGCGCTCTGCGACCAGCCGGGCACTACGCCCGACCGAACTCGGACGCACCGCTCAGCGGGCAACGGCCGTTTCCGGTGTGGCAGAACGTGTTCCAGGTGCGGAAGAGCACCAGCGCGACGTGCGTCGTCCCGGATTTCCGGTGCTCTGCTGGCGAGACTCTGGCGTCCGGGGTGGTTGTGCGGTAGGACGTCAGGCAACTGGCGGCGGATGTGGGAGGTAGTTGGTCATGGGTGCCTATGCCGAGGCCCATCGGCGGAGCTTGACCGACCGGGAGGGTTTCTGGCTCGACGCGGCGAAGTCGATCGACTGGGTGCGCGAACCGTCGCGCGCTCTCGACGGCGACACCGACCCGTTCTTCCGCTGGTTCCCCGACGGGGAGCTCAACACCTGCTTCAACGCGCTGGACCGGCACGTCCGCGACGGCCGCGGCGACCAGAACGCGCTGATCTGGGACTCGGCGATGACCGGTCAGGTGCTCCGCTGGACCTACCGGGAGCTGCTGGAGCGGGTGGCGCTGTTCGCCGGGGCGCTGCGGGCGCAGGGTGTGGAGCGCGGTGATCGCGTGGTGCTCTACCTGCCGATGATCCCCGAGGCCGTGATCGCGATGCTGGCCTGCGCCCGCATCGGCGCGGTGCACTCGGTGGTCTTCGGCGGCTTCGCACCGAAGGAACTGGCCGCGCGGATCGAGGACGCCCGACCCGCGGTGGTCGTCGCGGCGTCCTGCGGGCTGGAGCCGAACCGGGTCGTGGAGTACAAGCCGATCGTCGACGAGGCGCTGCGGCGGACCGAGCACCAGCCGCGGCGGGTGATCGTGTTCCAGCGCGAGCAGGCCCGCGCCGAGCTCGGCGAGCGGGACGTGGACTGGAACGACGCGCTGGCGCAGGCCGAACCGGCCGAGTGCGTCCCGGTCAAAGCGACCGATCCGCTGTACGTGCTCTACACCTCCGGCACCACCGGCCGCCCGAAGGGCGTGGTGCGCGACAACGGCGGGCACGCAGTGGCGCTGCGCTGGTCGATGGCCAACATCTACGACATCGGTCCGGGCGACGTCTTCTGGACCGCCTCCGACGTTGGCTGGGTGGTCGGCCACTCCTACATCGTCTACGCGCCGCTGCTGACCGGGGCGACGACGGTGGTCTACGAGGGCAAGCCCGTCGGCACACCGGACGCGGGCGCCTTCTGGCGCGTCATCGCCGATCACGGGGTCAAGGCGTTGTTCACCGCGCCCACCGCGTTCCGGGCGATCAAGCGGGTGGATCCGAACGCCGAGCTGCTGGCGGAGTACGACGTGTCGAGCATGCAGACGTTATTCCTGGCCGGGGAGCGGCTGGATCCGGAGACCTATCACTGGGCGTCGGAGAAGCTGGGCGTGCCGGTGATCGACCACTGGTGGCAGACCGAGACGGGCTGGCCGATCTGCGCGAACCTGCGCGGGATGGAACCGATGCCGGTCAAGCCGGGTTCGCCGACGGTGCCGGTGCCCGGCTACGACGTGGTGGTGCTGGACCAGGCGGGCAACCCGCTGCCGCCGGAGACCGACGGCGCGATCTGCATCCGGCTGCCGCTGCCACCGGCGACCCTGACGACGCTGTGGGGCGACGACGAGCGGTTCCGCGAGTCGTACCTGTCGCGCTACCCCGGCTACTACCTCACCGGCGACAACGGCTACGTCGACGCCGACGGGTACGTGTTCGTGATGGGCCGCACCGACGATGTGATCAACGTGGCCGGGCACCGGTTGTCCACCGGCTCGATGGAGGCGGTGCTGGCAGCGCATCCGGCGGTCGCCGAGTGCGCGGTGATCGGGGTCCACGACTCCTTGAAGGGCCAGGTGCCACGAGGGCTCGTGGTGCTCAAGTCCGGTGTGGACATCGATCCGGAGACGCTGCGCGCGGAGCTGGTCGCGGCGGTGCGCGAGCAGATCGGGCCGGTGGCGGCGTTCCGCGAGGTCGCGGTGGTCGACGGGTTGCCGAAGACACGCTCGGGCAAGATCCTGCGCAAGTCGATGCGCGAGATCGCCGACACCGGCGACACCAAGGTGCCCTCGACCATCGAGGACCCCGCGGTGCTCGACCGCCTGCGCCCAGCGCTGCGCGGCGAGTGATCGGAAGTATCAGCCGCGCTGCCGGTCCCGCGCGACGTCCTCCAGTGCCTGGAGGACGGCCGCGATGGCCGGTTGCGCGCGGCTGCCCCTGCGCACGCAGGTGAGGATGCTCCGCGACGGCACCGGCTCGTCCCGCAACGGGATCCGCACCACCTAGTGGTCCGGCGAGGAGGTGGCGAGCCGGGGCAGCAGGCAGATGCCGAGCCCGCTCGCGACCATCGCCAGCACCGAGTTCCACTCCGCCGCCCCGTGCGCCACCCGCGGGGCTGGCCGCTGCGCAGAGTCGCGGAGCCGCACGGCAGCGGGTGCCAGCAGTGAGCCGAAGCTGGTCACGAACCCGCCCACCTGGACCCGGCCCATCGCACCGGCGGAATGCGCGGCCAGATCGGCGCGGGCCTGCTCCCACTCGGCCGCGATCGCATCGGCGTGCGCCGCGGAGGTGAGCCGCGGTGCTGTCGGCGGTCGTGCCGTACTCGCTGGAGCTGGCCGCGCTGCGCCGGATCCCACTGCGGGTCGTCGGGGTGCTGCAAAGCCTGGAGCCCGCGACCAGCGCCTTGGCAGGCCTGTTGTTGCTCGCCGAACTGCCGGCGCCGATCCAGCTCGTCGCGCTCGGCTGCGTCACCGCGGCGTCGATCGGCACGGTGCTCACCTGGGAGCGCTGAGGCCGTCCCACGTCCGATGCATCCGTTTGGAGGCTCCGCCGATCGATTTTGGTCTATACCTTTGGGTCTGTTCCCCGACGCCGAGGAGCTAACGCACATGACCTCACGATCGACTAGACCGACGGTGCGCAAAACCGCGCTCGCCGTCATTGCCGGTGCACTGATCGCCGGGACTGCGGTTCCAGCGACGGCCGCACCCGCCGTGGAGAACTCCGCGATAACCAACATCATCCCCACCCCGGAATCGGTGCACCCCGACCCGGCGACGACCTTCGAACTCTCCCAGCAGACCTCGATCCGAGCTTCCGGCGAAGCCGCCGAAGTCGGCGAGTACCTGGCCGGGGTCCTGCGGCCGTCGACCGGATTCCCGGTGCCGGTCAACCGCGGTCAGCTCGGCACCGGCGACATCTCGCTGGAGCTGGACGACGGCGCCGGGCTCGGCCCGGCCGGCTACCGGCTGCAGGTCACCGGCGAGACCGTCGACCTGCGCGCCGCCAGCACCGAAGGACTGTTCAACGGCGTGCAGACGCTGCGCCAGCTGCTGCCCGCCGCGATCGAGAGCCCCACCCAGCAACCCGGCCCGTGGACGGTGCCCGGCGGCGAGATCGTCGACCAGCCGCGGTTCGAGCACCGGGCCGCGATGCTCGACGTGGCGCGGCACTTCTTCAGCGTCGACCAGGTCAAGCGCTACGTCGACCAGATCGCCCGGTACAAGATGAACCGGCTGCACCTGCACCTGACCGACGACCAGGGCTGGCGCATCCAGATCGACAGCTGGCCGAAGCTGGCCGAGTACGGCGGCAGCACCGAGGTCGGCGGCGGTCCGGGCGGCCACTACACCAAGCAGGACTACGCCGAGATCGTCGAGTACGCCGCGTCCCGGCACATCACGATCATCCCCGAGATCGACATGCCCGGGCACACCAACGCCGCGCTGGCCTCCTACGCGGAGCTGAACTGCGACGGCGTGGCGCCACCGCTGTACACCGGCATCGAGGTCGGGTTCAGCTCGCTGTGCGTCGACAAGGATGTGACCTACCAGTTCGTCGAGGACGTCATCCGCGAACTGGCCGAGATCACCCCCGGCCCCTACCTGCACATCGGCGGTGACGAGGCGGCCGCGACCAACGACGAGGACTACAAGAAGTTCATGTCGCGGGTGCTGCCGATGGTGGAGAAGTACGGCAAGACCGCGGTCGGCTGGCACGAGTACGGCAAGGCCGAGCCGCAGGGCGATTCGGTGCTGCAGTACTGGGGCACCACCGACTCCGACCCGCTGCTGAACGAAGCGGTGGCCCGCGGCAACAAGATCCTGGTCTCCCCGGCGAACAAGTCCTACTTGGACATGAAGTACGACGAGAACACCCCGCTGGGTCTCCAGTGGGCCGGCTTCATCGAGGTCGCCGACGCCTACGGCTGGGACCCGGGCGCGTACCTCCAGGGCGTCCCGGAGGAATCAGTCCTGGGCGTGGAAGCCCCGCTGTGGTCGGAAACCCTCGAGAACTCCGATCACATCGAGTTCATGGCCTTCCCCCGCCTACCGGCCATCGCCGAACTCGCCTGGTCCCCGGAGGAAACCCGCAACTGGGACTCCTTCGCCCAACGCCTGGCCACCCACGGCCCCCGCCTGGAGGCCTCCACCATCAACTACTACAAGTCCCCCCAAATCCCCTGGACCGATTAACCCCCTTGGACCGGCGGAGTCGTCCAAGACTCCGCCCGAACCACAGTTTCAATTGAAACTGCAAACCCCACCCACGGTGGACCACAGTTTCAATTGAAACTGTGGTCCACCGGTGTGTCCGGCGCCCGACACGCCGACGGATGTGGACAGGTCGTCCGGCCTGTGGAGAACCTCCGCGATTTCAATGGGAGTCAGACGTCTGATTTCCATTGAAATCGCGGCGTCGCGGGCGGAACGTCACTGGACCTTGGGTTCGAGGACGGTCCACCAGTCTTCGAGGGTGGGGCGTTCGGCCAGATCGGCGAAGGTGATCTGGACGCCGAGGCGGCGCCACTTCTCCACCAGGGTCATGATCCGGACCGAGTCCAGGCCCCAGTCCATCAGGTTCTCGTCGTCGGTGAGCTCAGCCGGGTCCTCGTAGAGCAGCTCGGCGACCTGCTCCCGGACGTCTTCCAGCGTCAACTTCTGCGGCATCGCACGCACTCCCAAGAAATCGTCAGGCCACTTCGGACTCTCGCACCGCGAGGTCCTGCGCCAACCGCTGCGCGGTGTCCACCACCCCGCACCGCTTGGCCGCGTAGGTCAACGCCATCCGGTGCTCCTCCGCGGAGAAGTCCGCGACCCCATCGGCGACCAAGAACGCCTGGACCTCCTGCTGGAAGGCCTCGGCGGCGGTCATCAGGCAGCCGATGTGGGCGTAGATGCCGGTGATGATCAGCTGATCGCGTCCCCAGTCCCGCAGCAGCTGGCGCAGTTCGGTGCGCTGGAAAGCGCTGTAGCGCCACTTGGTCAGCAGCACGTCGTCGGCGTCGGGCGTCAGCTCATCGATGATCGCTTCCTGCGCCGGATCGGCCACTCCCGGCCCCCACCACTCCAGCTGCAGTCCGCGCTGTTCGGGCGTCTGACCGCCGGGCTGCGCGCAGTACACCACCGGAACACCAGCCGCTTTCGCGCGCTCGCGCAGCAGCCGGATGTTCGGCACGACCTGGTTCAGCGGTTCGCCGTCCGCGGGGAAGGCATTGACGAAGTGCCGTTCCATGTCGTGGATCAGCAGCACCGAGCGGTTCGCGTCGGGCCGCCAGGCCACGCGGTTCTCCGGCAGCTCGTCCTGCTTCGGGACGTGGTACGGGGCGATGGTCGGAAGCGCCACGGGCGACCTCCTTCTGTATCGGTGATCGGTCGTTGCAGATGTCAGCGGCGGCGGAGTTCCGGCACCAGCTCGCGGCTGATCGCCTCGCGGAGGTCACGCTTGCTGACCTTGCCGACGCCGGTCTGCGGGAACTGCTCGACGAACTCGACCCGGTCCGGCACCTTGTAGGCGGCAAGCCCGCGCTCGCGCACGAACTTGATCAGCTCGCGGGCCTTCGGCGGGGTGCCGCGCGGCACGACGAACGCGCAGCTGCGCTCGCCGAGGTAGTCGTCGGGCATGGACACCACGGCCGCGTCATGCACCGCGGGGTGCGCCAGCAGGTGGTTCTCCACCTCTTCGGCCGCGATCTTCTCGCCGCCGCGGTTGATCTGGTCCTTCGCACGGCCTTCCACGACGATGTTGCCCTCCGCGGTGAGCCGGACGACGTCGCCGGTTCGATAGAAACCGTCGGGGGTGAAGGCATTCGCGTTGTGCTCCGCGGCCCGGTAGTAGCCGCGGATGGTGTAGGGCCCGCGGGTGAGCAGGTGCCCGGTTCCGCCCGGCGCCACCGGGTTGTCGTCGTTGTCCAGGATCAGCAGCTCGTCGTCCGGCGAGATCGGCCTGCCCTGAGTGGCGAGGACGACGTCCTCGGGGTCGTCGAGGCGGGTGTAGTTCACCAGCCCCTCAGCCATGCCGAAGACCTGCTGCAACGTGGCACCGAGCACGGGCTTCACCCGACGCGCGACCTCCTCGCTGCACTTGGCCCCACCGACCTGCAGAACCTCCAGGCTGGACAGGTCGTGCTCGGTGCTGCCGGCCGCGTCCAGCCACACCAGCGCCAGCGGCGGGACCGCGGCGGCCAGCGTGACGCGCTCGCGCTCGATCAGCGGGAACACCTCGTCCGGGCTGGGACGGCGGGCCAGCACCACGCGGCCACCGGCGTGCAGGACGCCGAACGTGCCGGGCGAGCTCATCGGGAAGTTGTGCGCGATCGGCAGCGCCCCGAGGTAGACGGTGTCGGCCGTGACACCGCAGATCTCGTTGCTGGCGCGGAAGGAGTAGATGTAGTCGTCGTGGGTGCGCGGGATCAGCTTCGGCACCCCGGTGCTGCCGCCCGACAGCTGCAGGAACGCGAGGTCGCCGGGTTCGGGCCCGTCCTGCTCCCCCCGTTCGGCGTCCACATCGGACAGAGCGAGGAACTCGCCGGGATCACCGGCGATGAACACCCGCAGATCCGGCAGCTTCGCCACCACCTCGGCGGCCAGCTTCCGGTGGTCGAAGCCGGCTTCGACGTCGGTGGTGATGTAGGCGGCGGCCTCGCTGAACTCGCAGAAGTAGGAGACCTCGGTCAACCGGTGCGACGGCAGCGCGAAGACCGGCGCGGCGCCGAGCCGGAACAGTGCGAAGCAGACGTCGAAGAACTCGGAGATATTGGGCAGCTGCACGACCACGCGATCGCCCTTGCCGATGCCTCTCTCGCGCAGCCCGGCCGCGAGCCGGTCAGCGCGCACGTCGAGCTCGCGGTAGGACACGTGGCGCTCGCCGTCGACCACGGCGATGCGGTCGGGGTGCTCAGCGGCGCGTTCGCGCAGCATCTGGCCGAAGGTGTAGCCGCGCCAGTACCCCGCCGCGCGGTAGCGGTCGGCGAACTCCGGCGGCCAGATCGGGTGATCCGGAAGCGGTGCGGTCATCTCCAGTCCCTTCAGTCTGCCTGGTCCAGGCCCATCGCGGACAGCGCGGTGCGGAACTTCGCGGAGGTCTCGGCGAGTTCATCGGCCGGCTCGGAGCCCGCGACGATGCCCGCTCCGGCGTAGAGCCGCAGCGACTCGTCCTCGACGTCGGCGCAGCGGATCGCCACGACCCACTCGCCGTCCCCGGTGGCGTCGCACCAACCGACCATGCCCGCGTAGTAGCCGCGTTCGAAAGGCTCGGTCTCGGCGATGACTTCACGCGCCCGCTGCACCGGGGTGCCGCACACCGCCGGAGTCGGGTGCAGGGCGTCGGCCAGTTCCAGCGACGACGTCGCGGGATCGCGCAGCTCGCCGGTGACCTCGGTGGCCAGGTGCCACATGGCGTTGGTGCTGATCACCGACGGTTCAGGCACGGTCAGCTCGCGGCAGTACGGGCGCAGCGCATCGGCCACCGCCTCCACCACGGCTGCGTGCTCACGCAGGTCCTTGTCCGATGTGGACAGTTCAGCGGCGCGGCGCCGGTCCTCGACCGGGTCGGTGCTGCGCGGGCGCGATCCGGCCATCGGGTTGGAGCGGACCTTCATGCCGCGCCGCGACACCAGGAGTTCCGGGCTCGCGCCCAGGAAAGTGCGCTGCAGCTCGGGTTGCGGGCCGAAGCTGTCGCGGGTGCCGTCCTCGCCGCGGCGCGGCAGGTCCACCGCGAAGGTGTAGCTGGCCGGGTCGGCCAGGGCCAGGTTCTGCAGCACGGTGCGCACGTCGATGGGCTCGGCGGCGGTCAGCTCCAGCGACCGGGCCAGCACCACCTTGCTCAGCTCACCGTCGTCCAGCCGTCGCAGCACGCGGCTCACGCCGCGCTCGTACTCGCTCGGCGCGGGCACCGGGCGGACCTCGCAGTCCGGCGCACCGCTGCGGGGGCTTTGCGGCACCATGACGTTCAGCGGGTCGGCGTGGAACACCTCCTCCGGCAGCACCAGGTGTGCGGGCAGGTTGTTGCCGAAGGGCACGGCGCCGACGACCACCGGGTTGCGGTGGCCGAACTCGGCTGCGCTGTCGAAGAACTCCGCGACCCGCTTCGGCAGGTTCTCCCGCGCGCACTGGGTTTTCGGGACCGTGGCGGATACCCCGCGGGCCAGCGTCACGCCGCGCGGCGTGGAGAACAGGAACGACGAGCCCGCCTCGTAGGCAGCCAGCAACCGGGCCGCCGCATCGTCCGCGACGAGGCCGAGACTGTCGATATCGCTGTCGATCGTGGTCATGGCAACCTTTCGGGGTTCGCGGCAGGACTCAGGCGCGCAGCGTGGCGCCGCCGTCGACGTACAGGTCGTGCATGGTGATGTGCTTGGCCTGCTTTGAGGCCAGGAAGACCACGGCGTCGGCGATGTCTTCGGGGGTGGCCAGCTTGCGCAGCGGAATGCCGACCCTGAAAGCCTCGGGCGAGCCGGCGATGACCCGCTCGGCGCCGCGCTCGTCGGTCCACATGCCGCGCTGCATGTCGGTGTCGGTGGAGCCGGGGGCGACGACGTTGCAGCGGATGCCGTGCTCGGCCAGTTCCAGCCCGAGCGACTTGGTGAACATCGTGGCCGCGGCCTTGGACGCGGCATAGACGGCCATGCCGTGCCGGGGCACGCCCGCGGCGTTCGAGCTGACCGTGACGATCGAGCCGCGCTTGCGGGGGATCATGCGCTCGGACACCGCGCGGGAGAAGTTGAACACCCCGGTGGTGTTGACCGCGAAGGTCCGCTGCCAGTCCTCGTCGGTGATCTCCTGCACGGTCCCGACCTGGAGCACCCCGGCGACGTTGGCCAGGACCTCGACCGGCCCGAGCTCGGCTTCGACCCGCTCAACCACTTCGACGACAGACGCCGAGTCGGCCACGTCGGCCTGGAACGCCCGCACCTTGTCGCCCTGCTCCGCGGCGATGGCCTCGACCCGCTCGACGTTGCGGTCCACTGCGGCGACGGTGGCGCCGATCTCGGCCAACGCTCTGGTCACCGCAGCGCCGATGCCCTGGCCTGCGCCTGTCACGATGGCGACCGCGCCGCCGATCCCCGTCCGGTTCATCGCACCTTCTGAAAACTCAGGCAAGCCTAACCTTTGTCAGGCGAGCCTAAGTTTAGAACACAGAAGTGCCCAGATCGCCCCACCACCCAGGTGGCATTGATCACCGACCGCGACGATCGGCGGTTCTCCCGCACCCTCGGTCGCGGTAGACGGAGACCCGATCACGTCAGCGCAGCGCTTTGCCCAGCAGGAGTTCAGCTCAGCCCGCCTGGTGATCGTGGGCGGCAGCGCCCCCACATCCCGCCGCGCGGCAACCTCCGACTTGGACGTGGTGGTGGTCACCGCGCCTCGAGATCAGCCGTCGCGCAGGTCGCTGACCTGGGAAGGCTGACCGGTCGAGGCGCTGGAGCACGACGAGCGGAGCCTCGCGGCCTACTGCGCCGACAACCTCGAGCGCCGCTGGCCGGGGATTCCACGGCTGATCGCCGAAGGCCCGATCGTGGCGGACTCCGACGGCCTGGGCCGCCAACTCCAAGCGGAGATGCGCGAGCGCCTGGCCGCCGGACCAGCGCCCGCCACGACCGGCCGATCCTTCCGCATGGCGGAAGTTGGGTTCTGAGGATTCCGAATTTCCCCAAACTTGGACTCCCCTGTGGCGCGTGTGGGGATACAGCGGGAACGATCCGGTGTGGGTGCGGCTTCAGGACGGGGTCGTTTCGGGTTCAAGGCGGCAGGTGGTCGCTTGAGGTGCGAGGCGCCAGGAGGTTCCTAATTTTAGGGAAATTTGGGGGCCCTCTGGGGCCGAAGGTGTGGTCAGCGGGCGATGTCTTGGACGAAACCGAGGTTCTGGAGGTCTTGGGGGCGTAGGTGGAGGCGGGCGGCTAGGTCTGGGACTTCGGACGGGTCTCGTTTGAGGATCGCTGCGCTGGATTCCGGGGCTATGACGGCGAAATAGGCGTCTGCGGTGATCCAGGTTCGGTCCGGTGATGCCAGGGCCAGGGCTCCGCCGGAGCCGCCCTCGCCGATGACCAGGGTGGTGATCGGGACTTGGGCGTCGGCGACCGTGGCGAAGAGTTCCGCTATTGCGGGGCCGACTCCGCCTTGCTCGGCTGCGGCGTCGTTGGCTGCGCCTGGGGTGTCCACCAGGGTCAGGACCGGGATGTTCAGCTGGTCGGCGAGTCTGATCAGGCGGGCTGCGGTGCGGAATCCTGCTGGGGTGTTGGCGGTTCCGGTCTGCGCGGCGAACGCGACGGTGCGTCCCTCGTGCTCGCCGAATCCGCAGAGCATGCCCTCATCCCTGCCACCTGCCCGGTCGCCGTTGATCTCGAAGCGGGTGGAGAAGTAGGCGTCCAAATAGGACCGAGCGCGCGGGCGGTCGGCGGCTCGCGCTCGTTGGACCGCTTCCCAGCCGGTGGCCGACGGTTCGCCGCTGGCCTGCGACTTCGGCACCGGGGCTGGTTCCGGCGACTGCTTCGGCTGCAACATCCGGACCAGGTCGGCGAGTACCAAAGGCAGTTCAGCGGGATCGACGATGCGGTCCACCTGGCCGTGGTCGAGCTTGCCTTCGGCACTGAACGCCTCACCGGTGTCGGTGGCGCTGCGCACTCGGCTGCCGCCGAAGGCGACCGCCGCGCCGGACTCGGCCAGCACCACGTCAGCCGCCGCTGACAGCGCCGCCCACATGCCACCGGTCGTCGGATTGCGAAGCACCGTGATGTGCGGGATCCCCTGCCGACGGGCCAGCAGGCACGCCCGCGCGATCTCCTGCAGCTGCCGGAGCGCGCAGATGCCTTCCTGCATGCGGCTACCGCCAGAGGCCACCAGCGAGATCACCGGCAACCGCAGCTCCCGCGCTCGGTCGAACGCCGCCACGATCCGCGCGCCGGCTGCCTCCCCCACCGATCCGCCGAGGTAGGCGAAGTCGAACGCGATGAGCACCGCCGACCGCTCCCCGACCCGAGCACGGCCGCAGAGCACCGACTCGTCGGCTCCGCTGCGGTCGGTCGCGCGAGCGCGCTGGTCGTCGTAGCCCGGCCAGCCCAGCGGGCCGTCGACCACGTCCCGGACCGCCGGGGGCTCGAACTCCTCGAACCGCCGGCCGATCGCTTCGACCAGCGCGCGAGCCGCGCTGTGCTCAGCCATGCTGCAAGGCCTTCTTCTGCACCTTGCCCATCTCGTTGCGCGGCAAGGCGTCCAGGTAGCGCACCACGCGCGGCCGCTTGTGCGGAGTGAGCAGCCGGGCCACGTGGTCGACCAGCTCCTGGTCGGTCGCCTCCTGGCCGCGCGCGCGCACGATCCAGGCCACGATCCGCTCGCCCAGGTCGGCGTCGGGTTCGCCGGTGACCGCGACCTCGGCGACCGCCGGGTGCTCCAGCAGGCAGTTCTCGATCTCGCCCGCACCGATCTTGTACCCGCCGCTCTTGATGATGTCGGTGGCCTTGCGCCCCACGATGCGGATGTAGCCGTCCGGGGCGCGGGTGGCCACGTCGCCGGTGCGGAACCAGCCGTCGGCGAAGGCCGCCTCGGTGGCGTCGGGGCGGTTGAGGTAGCCGCTGAACAGGTTCGAGCCGCGGATCAGGATCTCGCCGACCGTCTCGTCGTCGCTGACCTCGATCTCCGCGCCCTGCTCGTCGACCAGCTTGAGCTCGACCCCGGCGAACGGGCGACCCACGTAGCCGGGTCGGCGGTCGCCGTCGGCGCGCACGCCGCAGTTCATGATCGTCTCGCTCATGCCGTAGCGCTCCACGACCCGCTGTCCGGTCAGCCGCTCGATCCGCTCGTGTTCGACCGCGGGCAGCGCCGCCGAACCCGACACGAGCAGCCGCGCCTTGCCGACCGCCTCGCCGATCTCCGGGTCGCGCTCGGCGTCCTCGGCCAGCCGGTGGTACATGGTCGGCACGCCGAACATCATGGTCGCCGCCCCGGCGAGTTCCTCGGCGATGGAAGCGGAGGAGAACTTGCCCAGGTGGTGCACCGCGCCGCCCAGCCGCACCGGACCGAGCGTGCCGAGGATCAGCCCGTGCACGTGGAACAGCGGCAGCGCGTGCGCCAGCACATCACGCTCCGTCCACTCCCAGGCCTCGGCGAGCGCGTCGAGGTTGGCGCTGATCGCGCGACGCGGCAGAACAACGCCCTTCGGCGGACCGGTCGTGCCCGAGGTGTAGACGATCAGCGCGGGGGCGTCCTCGTCGGCCTCTGGCGGCAGCTCACCTCCGCGGACGCTCAGGTCTACCTCGTGCACCGGGATCTCGCCGAGACCTTCCGGTGCCTGGAACCCGGGTGCGGCGAGCAGCAGTTCGGGCTGGCTGTCGTTCAGGATGTGCGCGAGTTCGCGCTCCCCCACCTTCGGGTTGATCGGCACGACCGCGACGCCCGCACTGAGCCCGCCGATGACGGCCGCGCAGGTCTCGAGCTCGTTGGTCGCCCACACTGCGATCCGGCCGCGGCCCGCGACCAGGTCGGCGATCGCGGCGGCCACCCCGGCCAGCTCCTGGTAGTTCAGCGCCCGCGCACCGAAGCGCAGCGCCTCCTTCTCATCCGGCTGCCGCAGCTTCGGGAACAGCACCGGCCACCTCCACGATCGTCTGAGGACTGGTCCACTGGCTCATCCACTTTTGCCCGCCGGTCAGACACCGTCAAGCGTCTGTGGCCGAATTGGCTCAGCCACTCATCCACACTCCCGGTGCTAGCCTGACCACCGCCCGCTCCCCTCCCTGGAGGAACCCGGTGTCCGACGCCCTGCGCCCGCTCGCCCGCCCGCGCCTGTACGAGCAGGTCGTGCAGCGGCTGCGCGAGCACGTCGCCGCCTCCGGGCTGCGCGCGGGCGACCGCCTGCCGCCGGAGCGCAAGCTCGCCGAGCAGCTCGGCGTCAGCCGCGCCTCGGTCAAGCAGGCCATCGTGGTGCTCGAGGTGCAGGGTCTGGTCGAGGTCAGGCACGGCGGCGGCACCTACCTGCGCCGCGAGTCGCTGGACGTCGAGCCGGTCGACGAACTGGTGGCGCGCAAGCGCCGACTCCCCGACGTGCTCGACGCGCGCGAAGCACTGGAGACCAAGCTCGCCGAACTGGCCGCGCAGCGCCGCACCGACGACGACCTGGCCGAGATCGACGCAGCCCTGGCGGACATGCGCCGCGAGATCGCCGACGGCGAGCTCGGCAACGAGGGCGACCGCCGGTTCCACGCAGCGATCACCGCCGCCGCGCACAGCTCCCTGCTCGCAGACTTCATGCGCACCATCGCACCCGAGATCACCGAAAGCCGCCAGGAATCCCTGCGCCAACCGAACCGCCCGACCAAGTCCCTGACCCAGCACGAACGCATCGCCGAGGCGATCCGGGCAGGCGACGCCCACGCCGCGGTCACCGCGATGCGCCGCCACCTGCGCACGGTCAGCCGAGTCCGCCTCCTCACCTGGGACCCCGACGCCGATTCCACTCCCCCGGAAGCCTCCGGGTCTGAATGACAGCGGCGCGAAGCGCCACCTTGGGGGCGGCGGTCGGGCGAAGGGCTGGCCCAATTTCGCGAGAAATTGACACCCCGCACCTGGCCGGGTGGCGCGTGGAGCGGCTCGGTAGGGTTGGTCGTCCTGTTCTGATCGTTGTGGGGTGCGTGACGTGATCGACCGCCTTGCTCTGCTGCGCGAGCGGGTGGTCCGATGATCGGGTGGCTGCTGGCCACCGCGGGCACCGCTGCGCTGGGCAGCTTCTTCCCGCTCGTCAACATCGAGCTGTACCTGTTGGGCGTGGTGTCCAGTGTGGACGGTGTGAGCTGGTGGGCGCTCGGGCTCGCCGCCGCCGTTGGGCAGGTCGCCGGCAAGACGGCGTTCTACTTCGCCGGCAAGGGCGGATTCGCGCTCGGCGAGCGGATGCTGAAGAAGCTGGAGGCCAAGCGGCGAACCGGCCGGTGGGCCGCCTGGTTCGAGAAGTTCCACCAACGCACCATTGAACGGCCCTGGTGGGGCCTGGGCGTGCTGTGCCTGACCTCGATCCCCGGCATCCCGCCCTACAGCCTGATGTGCCTGCTCTCCGGCGCGGCGGGCCTGCCGCTGCTCGGCTTCCTGGCGGCCAGCCTCATCGGCCGCGCCGCGCACTTCCTGATCGTGGCTGGCGCCCCGGAACTGCTGCACTGGCTGCCTTCCGCACTGGGGTCCTGAGCGCGCATAGCCCTCGGCACCGGTGGGAAACCTCGTAGGCGTCAGCCGACACCGAGGGGAGTCAGGCGCGATGGGCACCGAAGACGACAAGCAACGACAGCTCGACGGGGTCCGACAGGACCTCACCGACACGAAATTGACCACTCAGCAGGGCGTGCGCATCGACCACACCGACGACGCGTTGAGCGCCGGTGAGCGCGGCCCCACGCTGCTGGAGGACTTCCACGCCCGCGAGAAGATCACGCACTTCGACCACGAGCGCATCCCGGAGCGCGTGGTGCACGCCCGCGGCGCCGGGGCCTACGGGCACTTCCAGCCCTACGACGGCTGGCTGTCCGACTACACCGTCGCGCGGTTCCTGACCGATCCGAAGCAGCGCACCCCGGTGTTCGTGCGGTTCTCCACTGTCGCCGGTTCCCGGGGATCGGCCGACACCGTCCGCGACGTGCGGGGGTTCGCCACCAAGTTCTACACCGAGCAGGGCAACTACGACCTGGTCGGCAACAACATGCCGGTGTTCTTCATCCAGGACGGGATCAAGTTCCCCGACTTCGTGCACGCGGTGAAGCCCGAGCCGCACCACGAGATGCCGCAGGCCGCCTCGGCGCACGACACGCTGTGGGACTTCGTGGCGCTGCAACCGGAAACGCTGCACATGATGATGTGGCTGATGTCGGACCGGGCGCTGCCGCGCAGCTTCCGGATGATGCAGGGCTTCGGCGTGCACACCTTCCGGCTGGTCAATGCCGCGGGCGAGGGCACCTTCGTGAAGTTCCACTGGAAGCCGGTGCTGGGCAGCCACTCACTGGTGTGGGACGAGTGCCAGAAGATCGCCGGGGCCGATCCCGACTACAACCGCCGCGACCTGTGGGAGTCCATCGAGGCCGGCCAGTACCCGGAGTGGGAGCTGGGCGTGCAGCTGGTCGAGGAGTCCAAGGAGTTCGACTTCGACTTCGACCTGCTGGATGCGACCAAGATCATCCCCGAAGAGGTGGTGCCGGTGCGACCGGTGGGCAAGATGGTGCTGGACCGCAATCCGGACAACTTCTTCGCCGAGACCGAGCAGGTCGCCTTCCACACCGCCAACGTGGTGCCGGGCATCGACTTCACCAACGATCCGCTGCTGCAGGCGCGCAACTTCTCCTACCTCGACACCCAGCTGATCCGGCTCGGCGGCCCGAACTTCGCGCAGATCCCGATCAACCGGCCGACCGCCGAGGTGACCAACAACCAGCGCGACGGCTACGGCCAGCAGAAGATCCACCAGGGGCGCACGAGCTACTCGAAGAACAGCCTCTCCGGTGGCTGCCCGGCGCTGGCCGACGAGGACGTGTTCCGGCACTACCAGCAGAAGGTGGACGGCTACGCGATCCGCAAGCGCAGCGAGAGCTTCAAGGACCACTACAGCCAGGCGACGCTGTTCTGGAACAGCATGGCGCCGTGGGAGAAGGAACACATCGTCGCGGCGTTCCGCTTCGAGCTCGGCAAGGTCGACCACCAGCACGTGCGCGCCAACGTCGTCGACCACTTGGAGAGCATCGACCACGAGCTGGCCGCGGCGGTGGCCGAGGGAGTCGGCGTGGCACCGCCCAGCGGCGGCAAGCCGAACCACGGCCGCAGCTCCCCCGCGCTGAGCCTGGCGAACTCGCGCATGGGCACGATCGCCAGCCGCAAGGTCGCGGTTCTGGTCGCCGACGGCGTGGACGCCGCGGAAGTCGTCCAGATCCAGCGCGCCCTCGCCGAGCGCGGCGCGCTGGCAGAAGTGCTGGGGTTGCGCGACGGCAAGGCCCGTGGCACCGACAGCGACGAGGTAACCGTGGACCGGGCCGTGCACACCATGGCGTCGGTGCTCTACGACGGCGTGATCGTGCCGGGCGGTGCGGACAGCGTGCGCACGTTGGCCGATGACGGGCACGTGGTGCACTTCGTCACCGAGGCCTACAAGCACCACAAGCCGGTCGCGGCCAGCGACGAGGGCATGGAGCTGCTGCAACGCGCCGGAGTCTCCGAAGCGCGCAAGGGCTTTGGGACCGACGGCGTGGTGGCCGACCTCGGCGTGGTCATGGCCGCGCACACCGGCGGCGCGCTGCCGGAAGGCTTCATCGAGGAGTTCGTGACCGCGCTCGGCAAGCACCGGGTGTGGGAGCGCGACACCTCCGCCGTGCCCGCCTGAGCCGAATGGACTGCTCGTCCCGTCCAGCGGGGCGAACAGTCCGCTCGTCTCGCGTTTGCCCTTTTGATCCGGATCACTCGTTGACATCCGGTGAACACCGAGTGTCACGTTTCGTACCGAAAGGATCACACAAAGCGACACCGGTCGCGCCGTGTCCACGTACCTCGCTTACCGTGCTTGCCCGTGAGCGTCTTCCGAACGATGCCCGTCGAGGACATCCTCTCCCGCGGTGAGCGCAGCGGACTGGTCCGCAGGCTGACCGGCAAGGACCTGATCGGCTTCGGGATCGGCATCATCATCGGCACCGGCGTGTTCACCTTGGCCGGCATCCAGGCCAAGGAGCACGCCGGTCCCGGCGTGGTGCTGTCCTTCGTCATCGGCGGGATCGTCGCGGCACTGGCCGCGCTTTGCTACGCCGAGCTGTCGTCAGCGGTTCCGACCGCGGGCAGCGCCTACACCTACGGCTACGCCACCCTCGGTGAGCTGTTCGCCTGGATCATCGGCTGGGACCTGCTGCTGGAGTTCGCCCTGGGCGCCGCGGTGGTCTCACGCAGCTGGTCGGGCTACGTGTCGAACCTGCTCGGCCTGCCACCGGAGTGGTTCGGCGAGGACGCCACGGTCAACGTCGGCGCGATACTGATCATCGCGGTGCTCACCGTGGTCGCGGTGATCGGCATCCGCGAGTCGTCGTGGGTGACCAACGCGCTGGTCGTGGTCAAGGTCGCGGTGTGCGTGCTGGTGATCGTCGCCGGTCTGTTCTTCTTCAACGGCGCCCACCTCGACCCGTTCATCCCGCCCGCGCAGCCCGCCACCGAGACCGCCAGCGCGCTGGAGCAGCCGCTGGTGCAGGCCCTGCTGGGCATGGAGCAGTCGATGTACGGCATCGGCGGCGTGTTCACCGCGGCGGCGATCGTGTTCTTCGCCTACACCGGTTTCGAGGCGCTGGCCAACCTCGGCGAGGAGACCAAGCGCCCCAAGCGCGACCTGCCGGTCGGCCTGCTCGGCAGCCTGATCGTGTGCACCGTGCTGTACGTGCTGGTCGCGATCGTGCTCAGCGCGATGGTCGACTACCGGCAGATCGACGAGGCCGCCCCGCTGGCCGCGGCGTTCCAGTCGGTCGGCCAGCCGTGGGTGGCCGCGCTGATCGCACTGGGCGCGGTGACCGGTCTGACCTCGGTGATGATGGTCGAGCTGGTCACCATCGGCCGGATCGGTTTCGCGATGAGCCGCGACGGCCTGCTGCCGCCCAAGCTCTCCCAGGTGCACCCGAAGTGGGGCACGCCGCACCGGATGACCATCGGCGGCGCAGTGCTGATCATGCTGATGGCCGGGTTCATCCCGATCTCCGAGCTGGCCGACATGGTGAGCATCGGCGCTCTGTCGGGCTTCGTGATCGTCTCGCTCGCGGTGCCGGTCCTGCGCCGCCGCAAGCCGGAGCTCGAGCGTCCGTTCCGGGTGCCGCTGTCGCCGTGGCTGCCGATCCTCAGCGCGCTGGCCTGCCTGTACCTGATGACGAACCTGGACATCATCACCTGGCTGCGCTTCGCGGCCTGGCTGGTCATCGGCCTGGTGATCTACCTCGCCTACGGCTACCGCAACGCCCGCCTCGCCAAGTCGACCGCGGACACCGCCAAGGACTGACCGCTGTCCCGCCACGATGAGGGGCGCTCGCCGAGCAATTCTGTGCTCAACGAGCGCCCCTCACTCGTTTCCCTGACGCCCTTCAAGCGGTGAGTTCCCGGATGGCCTCGGTACCGAGGTTTATGAGGTTGGTGAGGTTGTCGCGGCCGAGGGTGAGGACGTACTCGCTGTTGTGGCCGCAGTAGAGGACGACGACGTCGTTGTGGCGGTCGATCTCGTACCGCATCGGCACCCCCTCCTCCATCGCGACGAACGAGTCGACGAATATCCCGGCCTGCTGGCACACGCCCATGCTCCCGACCTTCCTCAGTGGACGACTATGGTGACTCGCTGGAACCAGGCGGACGCTGAGCGCGACCGTCGCGTTTAAGATTAGGGCGACCGTCGCGCTACGGTCACGTCCCTGATCGGGTGTTTCGAGATCGTGGAGGTCGTCGATGGCGCGAGCCCGCCAAACCCTGGAGCGACGCCAACTCGGCCTGGCCCTGCGCCGAATCCGCGAGGGCTCGGGCAGCTCCCAGCAAGCCGCAGCGGAAGCGATCGGCAGGGTCCGCTCACGCATCGTCGAGCTCGAAGACGGCAAGGGCACGCTCAGCCAAGAAGACCTGGGCAAGCTGCTGGACTTCTACGAAGTGTCCGGCGACGAGCGCGAGACTGCGCTCGCCCTGGGCGCGCAAGCCCGAAAGCGCCAACGCGGCCGCACCTACACGGACCTGCTCCCCGGCGCCTTCCAGCGCTTCGCCGACCTCGAAGCCAGCGCCACGGAGATCAGCAGCTACGAATCCGGGATGGTGCCAGGACTGCTGCAAACGCCCGAGTACGTCAGAGCGCTCATCAACGAGGGCGACGGGATCTGGTGGCAATCATCGGAAGCCGAGCTTGAGCAGCGCGTTGCGTTCCGCCTCGACCGCCAGAAGCGGACCTTCAACGCGTCGCCCAGCAAGACGATGACGTTCATCCTGACCGAGGAGTCACTTCGAGCGCGGGTCGGTGACCGGGATGTCATGCGCGGACAGCTGGCACATCTCCTTGCCCTGCAAGACGAACGCGATGAATTGACCATCCAGGTGCTGCCCTTCGAGAGCTATCAGAATCCGGCTCGTGGAGGCGGTTTCACGTTGTTCGAGTTCAGCGGCCAGGGGTCCCCGGTCGCCTTCGCGAACGTGGTTTACGGGCCGTCCACCTACTTCCACGAAGAAGCCGATACTGCGACGATGTTTCGCGTCTTCCGACGGCTCCACGACCTCGCCTTGAGCCCGCCGAAGTCACGCCAGCTGATCGACGAAATCATGAAGGATGGCTGATCATGTCCAGGCCTGCTCGAGACACCGGGTGGTTCAAGAGCTCGAGAAGCGCTGCTGCCAGCGACAACTGCGTCGAAGTCCGATTAGCCGACAGCACCGTCTGGATCCGGGACTCCAAGGCGCCTGACGACGGCGCTCTGAGCTTCGACTCCGCCGTGTGGAGCTCATTCCTCGCCTCGCTGAAGGGATAGCACTGCGGGTCACCCGCTTGCGACCGGTTGTCTGAGGATGGTGCGTTGCTTCTCGGGTGCGACCTTGCGGAAGTCGCTCAGGTAGATCTCGTGGTGCTTGCCGACCATGCGCAGCCCGTTGCCGGGGATGAACTCGTGGTGCAGTTGGTTGAGCACGTCCGTCTCATCGTCGAATGAGCCGATGTGCAGCGTCTGCACGCACCGGCCCTCGGACAGCGCCTCCAGACGGACGTCGTCGAGGCGTGCCGGCCGGTTCTTCGTCCCGGTGCGCTCGACGGCGGTGACGAACATGGCCTGGTCGATCCAGTCGGGGACCATGAGCATCAGCGTCCAGTCCCACCGCGACTTGTCCCGGGCTGCGGAGAAGGAGTCCATGTCCTCGGCCCACCACAGGCCTTCCAGGGGTGGGACCACGGTGGTCCTGCTTGCTGGCGAACTTCAGCTTGTAGGCAACCTCGATCGCCGCTTTGACCGCGCCGCAATTGTCGTGGCCGAGCACGAGCAGCACCTCGGTGCCCAGCACCGCCTGGGCGTACAGCAGTGACGCGGTGTCCGCGGGAGTAGCGATGTTCCCGGCGACGCGGCAGACGAACAGGTCACCGATGCCAGCGTCCATGGCCAGCTCCGGGGAGGTCCGCGAGTCGGCGCAACCGAGCACGGAGGCGAACGGCTGCTGGTAGCCGACGAGCTGCTGGCGAAGTTCGAGCGTTTGGTTCGGGTGCAGCGGGGCGCCCGCGACGAAGCGCTGGTTCCCCTCTTGGAGGCGTCGAAAGGCGTCCTCCGGCGTCGACGGCCGGGGCAGCACAGGTCCGGGAGGTGCGGTCGGGGTTGGCGCGCAGGACGCCACGACCAGTGGAGACGCCCCGGCTGCCAGGAGCGTGCCCAGCGCAGCACGTCTACTCAGCAACCGATCACCAGTTGGCTGCATGGCTTCCCCCTCATGCTGCCACCGCGCGACGCTCGGCCCCCGCGGTCACCTCGGCGAACAGGCCACGAGCAGATTAGCTCCGGGCCTGGCTCAGCCACCCCGGTCGTTCGTCCCGAGAAGTCGGGTGGGAGCACTGCTTCGCCAAGGCCGCGATCGCACCGTGCACGTGCGGCCTGGAACATGGCGCAAAAACGGATACCTCGAAGTGTTCACGGGATTCAAGCTGTTGAAACGGTGCGCTTGCTGAGGAAGAGCTCGGACAGGGCAACCAGGAGAGCCGCGCTGACGAAGCAGATCGAGACGATCAGGCCGCTGGTGATCGCGGCGTCGAAGCCGCTGGTGGCTAGGACTCCGAAGAACAGGCCGGAGGCCGCTGCCGTGCCCACCGCCGAGCCGATTCGCTGGCCGGTCTGCTGGACTCCTGCCGCCGTTCCGCCGTGAGCACTGTCGATCTCACTGAGGGTCACCGTTTGGTTCGGGGAGATCACCAGGCCGCTGCCGATGCCCGCCACCAGCAGAGGCAGCGCCGTCACCACACCCGCCATGGAACCCGGCTGGGTGCGCAGCAGGAGGTCGGTCGCGAGGAGACCGAGCAGCGCACCGATCAGTCCGATGACCACCAGGCGGCGGCCCATCCGGTACACGAACCGTCCGCTCATCGCCGACGAGATCGCGGAGCCCACCGCGAACGGTGTGAGCGCCAGCCCCGCTTGCAGGGCCGAAAAGCCCAGGCCGCGCTGGAAGTACACCGCCAGGACGAAGAAGATGCTGGTGAATCCCGCGAAGTACAGCAGGCCGAGGGTTGCGCCGAACGAGTAGCTGCGGATGCGCAACAACCGCAGGTTCACCAGCGGCGCGTGTCCGCGCTTGTCGTACCAGTGCTCCCACGCCACGAACGACGCCAGCAGCACCACCGCGACGATCGCCAGGTACCACGGGGTCGACCGGCCGCTCTCCTGCCCGACCAGCGGGAGCAGCAGGCACAGCAAACCACCGCCGAGCAGCAGCACACCCACCAGGTCGAGGCTGTGAGTCGTCTCCTTCCCGCTGTCGCGCGGAAGCACGCGCAGGCCGTACAGGATCGCCGCCGCGCCGATCGGCAGGTTCACGAAGAACACCCAGCGCCAGCCGTGCTCCGCGCCCGCCAGCTGGATGATCAGTCCGCCCAGCAGCGGGCCGATCGCAGTGGAAATGCCCACCACGGCCCCGAACAGGCCGAAGGCCTTCCCGCGCTCCCGACCGTGGAACAGCTGTTGCATCAAGCCGAGCACCTGCGGGTTGAGCAGACCGCCGGCCATGCCCTGCAGCAGTCGGGCCACCACCAGCCATAACGGTGTCATCGCGAATCCGGCCAGCGCGCTGGCCACCGTGAACGCTCCCAGCGCCAGCAGGAACATCCGGCTGCGGCCGCGGTCGTCGCCGAGGCGTCCCGCGGGGACCAGCACCAGGCCGAAGGTCAGCGCGTAGCCGGAGACCACCCAGGACAGCGCCGCGGCGGGCGCCTCCAGGCCCTGTTGGATGGACGGCAGGGCGACGTTGACGATGCTGACGTCCAGCAGCGTCATGAATCCCGCGACCAGGCAGATGGCGAGCACCTGCCAGCGGGTGGCTGCCTCCTCGGGGGAACGTGTCTTCGACTCGGCCGGGTCCACGGGTTCAGCTCAGCACGTTCGTTCTAGGCTCGCACTACCCGATGCACCACACCATTGCGACCGACTGACTTATCAATCACGTCGACCTCTCGTTCGACCTCGCCCAACCAGGATTCCACCGCTACTGACTGGGACATTCCCCCAGACGGGCGGTATCCGGCCCGATCGCAACACGCTCAGATCATTGCGATTCTCGCAATGGACTGTTAGCGTTCCGTCTCGTGCAGGACACGACGGCTGCGTTGCGCCAACGGGTGCGCGACGTGTTGCGCCAGTACCCCGGGAGTCAACGCGCTTTCGCCGAGCAGATCGGGTTGGACCCCACCAAGCTGTCCAAATCGCTGACCGGCACCAGGCGGTTCACCCCGGTCGAGCTCACCCGCGTCGCCGAACTGGCCGGTGTCACGGTCAACTGGCTGATCAACGGCGGGGATGACGTCGAGACGGTGGCCGCTGCGCCGCAGCGCACCGCCCGACCCGAGCGCGAACCCGGCGATCTCCGGGAAGCCAGCCGCTACCAGCAGATCCTCGACGCCGCCTGGCGGCTGATCGCCGAACGCGGCTTCCACTCGGTGCGCGTCTCCGACGTGGCCAAGGAGTGCGGCACCAGCGCCGCGACCATCCACTACTACTTCCCCGGCCGCGACGACCTGCTCACCGAGACGCTGCGCTACTCGGTGCGGCTGGCCTTCGACCGGCAGGTCGCCGAGCTGCACGCCGTCGACGACGCCCACGAGCGCCTGCTGCGACTGGTCGAGCTGCAGCTGCCCACGCCGGGCCTGCTTCGGCAGGAGTGGTCGATCTGGCTGCAGGTGTGGACCGAGAGCGCGCTCAACCCAGATCTGCAGGTGCTGCACAGCGATTCCTACACGCGCTGGCACGACACCATCGGCCGCACCATCCGGCAGGGCCAGGAACAGGGCGTGTTCGCCGACACCGACGCCGAGGAGCTGACCGTCACGCTGACCGCGCTGATCGACGGGCTCGGCATCCAGGTGCTCGCCGGGCGCCCCGGCCGGTCCGTCGAGCGGATGCGCAGAGTGCTGCGCGAGTTCGTCGAACGCGAGATCGTCCGGCACTGACATCCCCGCAAAAACCCACCGGACACCCACCTCGGATGCCCGGGCGCTGAACCCTACCCACGAGAGGAGAGCCCGATGGCCAACGAAGTCATCGTCACCGCCGCGCTCACCGGCGCCGGTGACACCACCGGAAAGAGCGAGTTCGTCCCGGTGACCCCGGAGCAGATCGCCAAGGACGCGGTCGCGGCCGCCGAGGCCGGGGCGGCCGTGGTGCACATCCACGTCCGCAACGTCGAGACCGGCCAGGGCTCGCGGGACGTCGCGCTCTACCGCGAGGTCGTGGAGCGCATCAAGGAAACCGGCATCGACGTGGTCATCAACCTGACCGCGGGCATGGGCGGCGACCTGTTCATCTCCCCCGATGACCCGCTCAAGCCGGTCGACGGCACCGACCTGGTCAACGGCCTGGAGCGGCTGCCGCACGTCGAGGAGCTGCTGCCCGACATCTGCACCCTGGACTGCGGTTCGCTGAACTTCGGCGACGGCAGCCAGCTCTACATCTCCACCCCGGACATGATGCGCGCCGGTGCCAAGCGGATCCAGGAGCTCGGCGTCAAGCCGGAGCTGGAGATCTTCGACACCGGCAACCTGTGGTTCGCCAAGCAGCTGCTCGCCGAGGGCCTGCTCGACGCCCCGCCGCTGTTCCAGCTGTGCGCGGGCATCCCGTGGGGCGCCCCGCCGGAACCGGGCCTGCTGCAGGCGATGGTGAACATGCTGCCGGAGGGCGCCAACTGGGCGAGCTTCGCCATCGGCCGCAACCAGCTGCGCTGGGTCGGTCTGGCCGCGGCGCTGGGCGGCAACGTGCGCGTCGGCCTGGAGGACAACCTCTACCTGAGCAAGGGCGTCAAGGCCACCAACGGCCAGCTCGTCGAGCGCGCGGTGGGCATCGTCGAGGGCATGGGCATGAAGATCGCCACCCCCGACCAGGCCCGCGAGCAGCTCGGCCTGAAGAAGCGCTGACACCGGTCGAAAGGGAATTCTGAGTTGAACGAGCACACTCCCTCCCCCGCTTCCGTTCGTCGGGTCACCTGCATCGGTGCTGGTGTCATCGGCGGTGGCTGGGTCGCGCACTTCCTGGCCCGCGGCTACCAGGTGACCGCCTGGGACCCGGCCCCGGAGTTCGAGGCGAAGCTGCGTCGGCTGGTCGACGCCGCGTGGCCCGCGCTGACCGAGCTCGGCCTGGCCGAGGGTGCCTCCCGCGACAACCTGGTCATCGCCGCGACGTTGGAAGACGCCGTCGCCGACGCCGAGTTCGTGCAGGAGAGCGCGCCGGAGGATCTCGCACTCAAGCGGGACCTGCTGGCCCGCATCGACGCGGCCACTCCGGCCGGCGTGGTGGTCTCCTCGTCCACCTCGGGCTACGGCATGACCGAGATGCAGGTGGACTGCCCGACGCCGCAGCGGCTCGTGGTGGGTCACCCGTTCAACCCGCCGTACCTCATCCCGCTGGTCGAGGTCGTCGGCGGCGAGAAGACCGAGCCGTGGGCAGTGCAGTGGGCCTCGGAGTTCTTCGAGGTCGCCGGCAAGTCGGTGATCACCATGGACCGCGAGGTGCCGGGCTTCATCGCCAACCGCCTGCAGGAGGCGATCTGGCGCGAGGCGCTGCACATGGTGGCCAACGGCGAGGCGACCGTCGAGCAGATCGACGCCTCGATCACCGACGGCCCGGGGCTGCGCTGGCCGCTGCTCGGCCCGTGCCTGACCTTCCACCTGGCCGGTGGTGAGGGCGGCATGGCGCACATGCTCGACCACTTCGGCCCGTCGCTGAAGTCGCCGTGGACCCGGTTGGAGGCGCCCGAGCTCACCACCGAGCTGCGCGACGCGATGGTCGAGGGCTGCGAGGAGGCCGCCGACGGTCGCAGCATCGCCGAGCTGGTCGCCGACCGCGACCGCGCGGTGATCGCCGTGATGCGTGCGGTCGACGAGGTCCGCAAGGGCGCGAAGTGAGCGGGCTCAAGGAGTTCCGCCAGCAGGTCCGTCCGGAGTGGATCGACTACAACGGTCACCTCAGCGAGGCCTACTACGTGCTGGTCTTCGGGTTCGCCACCGACGCGGTGATGGACCAGGTGGGCCTGGACGAGAACTACCGCAACAGCACCGGTTGCTCGCTGTACACAGTGGAAGCGCACGTGCGCTACCTGCGCGAGATCGGGCCGGACGCCGAGATGGTGATCACCAGTCGCGTGGTGGACGCGGGAGCGAAGAAGTTGCGCCTGTGCCACGAGATGTCGGTGGACGGCACCGTGGTTGCCACCGAGGAGATCATGGCGCTGCACGTCGACCAAGGGCAGGGCGGCACCTCGCCGTTCCCCGCCGAGGTCGCCGAGCGGCTGAGGGGGCTCGTCGAACCGCTGCCGGACTACGCCGGCCGGTCGGTGGGCTGACCTGATCGCAGGTGAGCGGAGCTCCCGACGCGGGGGTTCCGCTCACCTGGCTGTCAGAACCCGGTCCAGCAGTCCGCACACAACGATCACCAGCGCGAAGAACGCTGCTGTGGCGGCCAGCAGCCGAGCCTCGGGATACCCGCTCGCAACGGTGAAGGCGACTGCGGGGTTCCGGTTCGGACGGGTCCACCGCCAACCGATCAGGGCGGACGCTGTGGACAAGACGATCAGAGCGCCTAGAGCGACCGTCACGGTTGAGCACTCCCGGTGTGGAATACGCGTTCGACGCGGAACCTATCCACCGGGTGCCTCGCGGCGGGGCCGAATCGGTCATGCGCGAACCGCGTCTCGGGATGACCTGCTCGGCTGAGCTGGTTACGGTGGCGGGTGCTCCGACCGGCTACCGACTGGAGGACCGATGGACCCCGAGACCCCGGAAGCCGACGCCGTCGAACAGGCCCGCCAGGCCGAGGAACTACCCGAAGAAGAGGAACCGGAACAGGTCGAGGTCCCCCTCGACGTCGATCCGGCCGACCTCGCCGACCAGCGCCGCCCGGCCCCGGTCGACGAGTCCTACAACCACGACTGACAGCCGCCGCTACGCCGAGCGTGGGGTGAACTCCCCCGGCTCGGGGAAGACCCGACCCGGGTTGAGGATGTTGTGCGGGTCCAGGGCCGCCTTGATCGCGCGCTGCGCGCTCAAGGCGGCCTCGTCCAGTTCCTCCCCCAGCCAACGCCGCTTGAGGTGTCCGACGCCGTGCTCGCCGGTGATGGTCCCGTCGAGCTCCAGGCCCAGCTCCATGATCGCGTCGAACGCCTGCTGCGCGCGGACGGACTCCTCTTCGTCGCTGGCGTCGAAGACCACCGACGGGTGCATGTTGCCGTCGCCGGCGTGCCCGGCGCACAGCACCTCCACCTGGTACTGCTCGGCGATCCGCCCCAGGCCCTCGACCAGGTCGACCAGGTTGCGCCGGGGCACGCACACGTCGTCCACCAGCACCGCCACGCCCAGGTTCTCGTGGGCGTCGCCGACCAGCCGCCGCGCCTGCATCAGCAGTTCGCCCTCCGCCGGGTCGTCGGCGACGGCCACCTCTGAGGCGTCGTTGGCGCGGGCCACGGCCTCGAACGCGGCCAGGTCACCCGGCGCCGCATCGCCGCGGTCGGACTGCACCAGCAGCATGCCCGCCATGCCCTCGGGAAAACCCAGGTCGGCGAGCTTCTGCACCGCCTGAACCGTGGGCCAGTCCATGAACTCCAGCACCGACGGCCGGTAGCCCTCCGCCAGGTATCCGGTCACCGTGCGCGCGGCGTCGGCGACGGTCGGGAAGAACGCGACCGCGGTCAGCGGCTGCGCGGCGGCCGGGCGCAGCGCCACGGTGACCTCGGTGACCACGCCGAGGGTGCCTTCGGAGCCGACCACCAGGTGCGTCAGGTCGTAGCCGGCCACGCCCTTGGCGGTGCGGCGACCGGTGCGCATCACCCGGCCGTCGGCCAGCACGACCTCCAGGGCGCGGACGAAGTCGCCGGTCACGCCGTACTTCACGCAGCACATGCCGCCGGCGTTGGTTGCCACGTTGCCGCCGATCGTGGAGATGCTGCGCGAACCGGGGTCCGGCGGGTAGAACAGCCCGTGCTCGGCGACCTTCGCCGCGAGCACGCCGTTGACCACGCCGGGCTGGACGACGGCGATCTGCTCGGAGGCGTCGACGTCGAGGATCTGGTCCATCTTCTCCAGCGACAGCAGGATGCAGCCGTCCAACGCGTTGGCCGCTCCCGACAGCCCGGAGCGGGCGCCCTGCGGCACCACCGGAACCCGGTTTCGGTGCGCCCACGCCAAAGTCGTCGATACGTCCTCAGTGGACCGCGCGCGGACGAGCGCCGCGGGAGCGCCGGCCGGGCAGAAGCTGGCGCGGTCCCGGCGGTAGGCCTCCAGCACGTCGACGTCGTCGAAAACACGTCCGTCGGGCAGTAATTCGCGCAGGGCACGCACATCGGCGATGGTCATCGGGGCACTCTCCGACCTGGGCTGGGAACTTGTCTCGCTAAAACCTAACCCGCCGAACCGGTCATGAGTCCACCGCGAAGAATGGACATGATCACACTGCGTCCGCGCCGTCAGCCCGGCCAGTGGCCGAACAGGTCGGCGAAGCCCTCCCGCCAGCTGGGCCACTTAGGCCGCCAGCCCAGGGTTTCGCGGAGCCGGAAGTTCGTCGCGCCGCGCTGTTCGGTCAGCTGGTGGACGGTCAACCAGTCCAGCTGGGCTTTGGCCTGCTCCAGCGTCAGCGACACCGGGGCCGGTCCACCGGCCATCAGCGCGTAGGTGGGCAGCCACTCCACCGCTGCCGCCGGTTCGTTGTCGACCACGTTGTACGCACCGGGGTCACCGCTCGCCAGCAGTTCGAGCACCGCCCCGGCCGCGTCGTCGACGTGGGTGAAGGAGGTCAGACCGACTTCGTCGGCGACCACCGGCAGCGCGCTGCCGCACACCTTGGAGTGGATCGCGCCGCCCGGCGCGTACTGCGTGTCCGGGCCGTAGAGGTTGCCGTAGCGCAGCGCGACGCCCTCGATGTCCGGGCAGTTCAGGACCGCTTCCTCCACCGCCACCTGCGCCCGGACGGCGTCGCCCCAGCATCCCGGCGCGTCCGTCCACAGTGGTGATTCCTCGTCCAGCACGTCGTGGCCGTGCGGAAGGTAGGCAGCGGTCGTGCTCTGCCCGATGATGCGCTGCGCACCGGCTTCCACGGCCGCTGCGACCAAGTTCTTCGAGGCCCGCTCGCGCGATCGAGCGGAACGCAGCTGCCCGTCGGTGAGGTCGGTGCGGCCGATCCCGGAGGTCTGGTCCACCACGACATCTGGTGCGGCGCGGCACAACTCGCGCTGCACTTCTTCGGGCTCCTGCAGATCAGCGACTGCGACGTCGTCGAACGGTGTAGAACCGTCCAGCCGATCCACGCCGCGGACGAGCGCGGTCACGTGATGACCTCGTTCCCGCAGCATCGAGAGGAGCGTTCTCCCGACCACGCCGGTCGAACCGGCGACAACCACACGCAGGGGCACTTCGACCTCGCACCGGGTTAGACGTCAGCGGCTCGAAAGCGTACCCCGGCGAGACACCCCGGATCGGGTGAAAACTGCGGTCCTCCTGGGCGGCAGACCGGCACCGCGGACGGCCCGGACCTGCCGCCCCTCGAGGCGGTATCAGAGCTCTCTCCGATGCGCCGTCGTGCCAGAACGGCACGACCTTTCGTCAGTCAGATGGCGCGAATGCTCGCGGCCTGCGGACCCTTCGGGCCCTGGGCGATCTCGAACTCCACGCGCTGGTTCTCCTCCAACGTGCGGAAACCGGAGGAGTCGATCGCGGAGTAGTGGGCGAACACGTCAGCGCCGCCGCCATCCGGGGTGATGAACCCGTAGCCCTTCTCCGCGTTGAACCACTTGACCGTACCGGTAGCCATTCCTTGTTTCTCCTGATTCTGCTGGCCAGGGTCAACACTGCGCAGACCCGAGGTCGCCGAGCTGATCCCCTCGTGCCGGCGCGGCGCCGGCACACCACGGCACAAAAAAAGCGCCTGCGTTCTGGCAGGCACTCTTCCAGTACTGCTGAGACCAAAACTGCAACCACCACGAACGCTAGCACTCCGACTGCGGGTTGTCACACGCCAATTGCTGCACGTGAAAGCGGCCGAAAACGCCGGTTAGATCCTTTCCTGCGAACCGGTTTCCCGCGGCGTAGCCGCTCAGCGGACCCTCAGCGCTGCAAGCGTCGAGGGTCCGCTGAGCGGCTACGCCACCTCAAAGTGCCTGATTTTGATCTTTTGCTTTTGATGCGCCGCCAGGCGCATAGCCCACCCTCGGCGCTTGCACCACCGCGGGTTCTCAGCGCCCGCCTGGCGAGGACGGCCCAGCCGCCGTGTGTTGGCCATACATAAGGGTGGGCACCCGCAGACCAGGCGGGCGCTGAGGTTCCGCTACCCGCACCGCCACTCAAAACGAGTTGAAAACAGGTTCTAAGACAAACCAGGACCGGAGATAGGTGCTCAGGGAATGCTCAACAGGCCCTGTCCACGGGCTTCCGCGGCCATGTTCTGCTCGGTCCGCTGGTCGGCGAGCATCAGTGCAGCGGCCCTCGGAGTGAGCCCTTCGGCATCCCAGGCCGCCAGAAGCGGCGGGATCTTCGCGAGCATCTCCTCCCGCAACACCTGGAACGACAGCACCGGGTCCGCGTCGACCCGACCCAGCAGCAGCCACCAGACCCAGGCGACCGCGCCCGCGTTGGCCACGAAGTCCGGGATCACCGGAATACCGCGAGTGGCCAGCATTTCCTCGGCATCGGCCGTCACCGGGGTGTTGGCCGCCTCGATGATGACCTTGGCGTTGACCTCCGGCACCTGCCGCGGAGCGATCGCGTAGGACACCGCCGCCGGGATGAGCACATCGACCTCGGCGCCGAGGACCGCTTCGCGCGGCGAGCGCAGGACGTGCTCGGGCACCTGGGCGCGATCGATCTCGCCGAACCGGTCGCGCGCTTCCAGCAGCGCCGGAACGTCCAGACCGTCCGGGTCGTACAACGTCCCCGCCGCGTCGGCCATCGCCACGACTTTCAGCCCGGCCTCGTGCAAGTAGTAGGCCGCGCCGCCGCCCATCGTCCCGACGCCTTGAACCGCGACCGTCGTCGAAGCGGGAGCCCATCCCCTCGCGCGCACGACACCGAGGCAGCTCTGCGCGACACCGAAGCCACCAACCACGTCGCCGAGCAGCAACCCGCCAGGCACCGGGGCGTTGAGACCGGCTCGCACGCGGCGCAGCGTGCGCTCCACGTCCGGGGCTCGGAGGATCGCCGCGTGGTAGGACTGGTGCAGCCCGACCTCGGCGAACACCTCGTCGATCAGGTGCTGCGGCACGCCGAGGTCTTCCGCCGTCACCCAATGCGCGTCCAGGTACGGCCGCATCGCCTGCACGAAGCGGCGCAGCACCCCTTTGGCCTCGGGATCCTTCGGATCGCAGTCGATGCCGCCCTTCGCCCCGCCGACCGGCAGATCGAACACCGCGGTCTTGCGCGCCATGCCGCGCGCCAGGTCCTCCACCTCCGACAAGGTGCACCCGGCGCGCATCCGGGTTCCGCCGGTGGCCAGACCGGACACCAGGCTGTGCACCACGAGGTAGCCGTTGCGGCCGGTCACGGGATCCGTCCAGATCACCCGCATCATCGGGTCGCGGTCGACGAGAGCCACGGCCGAACCTCCTTCCCACAGAACGCGTGAACCCGCCACGGAGAACCCGCGCGGGGAATGTGCAACCAGTGATCGAGCTATCGGCGAGCCGCGTGATCGCTGCGCTCGCCCCACTGCCGATTCGATCGGTCAGTGATGTCGCAGCCAGAGCGAGGAAGAGGACAACCAACGGGCCGGGCGAGGGTTCCGGTACGACTCGATTCGCATGGCGTACCTCCCGCTTTCCGCCCGGTTGGCTCGAAGTTAAGGGCGGCCGGTTCGGATTGTCAACAATCGACTTCTCGGACAAGCGTTACGTCATCGAAACGGGTGTTTCCCACCGGTTACCGGCACGCTTCGCAGGCCTCTCACCAGCATCGCCGCGACCGCCGAGCGCCAGACCCCACCGCCACACGAACGGGTGACGCTCGGTTCTAAGCTTCCGAACGCAGCGGAAACGGGCACAGCGCGGAGCCGCGCCGGGACTTGGACCAAACCGCTCCCAAGATCACCAGGCGGCTGGAAGGATGCGAGGCATGAGCCAACCGGGACGACCCCAGGACCCATCGGGATCGCTGGACGAGGCGACGCAGCAGCAGCTGATCCAGGAGATCGGCCGAGTCATCGTGCGCGCGCTGCCCCCTGGCTGGCGGGAAGCCACCGTCGAATACCGCGCGCTGGGCAGCCACCGGGAGCTGGCCGCGCAGCTGATCGCCCCCAACGGCACTGCCATTCCGCTGGCCGCGCCGGTGGAAGCCGCCGAGCTGTTCACGCGACTGCGCCAGGTCATGTACCAACCGGACCGCGGCACCTGGGTGAGCGCACTGTACCGACTGGAGCGCCCCGGCAGCTACACCGTGGACTTCAACGGCGACTACGAGCCGAGCTGGCGCACCGCTCCCCCGGCGGGCTCTGCCGCCGAAGAGCTCAGCCGCTTCCCGCGTCCCGCCTCGGTGACTCCGGACTGGTTCATCGCCTCTCCCCCGGCTCAGCTGCGCACCGCAGAGGTCTTCGACGACTCCGGGCGGCCGATCACCGAGCGCCCGGAGCTCGACCCGACCGAGCTCGGGCCGATCGCGGACTACCTGGAGAAGGCCCCGATCGTGCTGGCCGCGCGCAGCTACGACACCGACCGGCTCGACCCGGCCCGGAACCCGGCGGTGCCGATGACCTTCCACACCGACGGCAGCTGGGTCTGGCCCGGCGCGGTCGGCTACTACCTGCGCCAGCACGGCGTCGCCCCGGAGGCCGACCTCCTGGCCCACATCCGCAACCAGGGCTTCCGGATTCCGGAGGTCACCGAACCGGTCCGGGACCAGGCCGTCGCCCTCATCACCGGCGAACAGCGCTAGTACGACCCCGAGGGCTCCGCAGATCTGCAGTTTCAATTGAAACTGCAGATCCCACCCACGCCGGATCACAGTTTCAATTGAAACTGTGGTTTTCGGTCGGGCCGTGGGCACGGAGTTCCTGCCACAATCCTCGGCATGCGCGAGGTGGTGTTCGCGGGTGGCCCGGTGGCCACAATGGACGCCGCTCGCTCGTTCACCGATGCGGTGGCGGTGCGCGACGGGCGGATCGTCGCCGTCGGCCGGGACGCCTTGGCGCGCCGGTCCCCGCGCGCCGAGTTCGTCGATCTGCGCGGCCGGTTGCTGCTGCCCGGGTTCCACGACGCGCACGTGCACCCGATCTACGGCGGGATCGAGCGACTGCGCTGCGATCTCACCGAATGCCTCGACGCCGACGAGTGCCTGCGGCAGGTCGAGGCCTACCTGCGGACCCATCCGAATGCGGATTGGGTGCTGGGCGGCGGCTGGGACATGGGGTTGTTCCCCGGCGGTGCGCCGAGCCGAACCGCGCTGGATCCGGTGACCGGGGATCGGCCCGCGTACCTGCTCAACCGCGACCACCACGGCGCCTGGGTGAACACCGCCGCGCTGCGGCTGGCCGGGGTCGACCGGCACACCCCCGACCCGCCGGACGGCCGGATCGAACGCGATGTCGACGGCCATCCATCCGGGGCCCTGCACGAGGGCGCGACCCGGCTGGTCGAGCGGGTGCTGCCGCCGACCGGTGACGACGAGTACCTGGCCGCGCTGCTGGAAGGTCAGCGGCACCTGCACGCCCGCGGTGTGACGTCCTGGCACGACGCGATCGTGGGCCCCTACCTCGGCTACGACGACACCCTGGCGACCTACCTGGACGCCGACCGGCGCGGGCTGCTGACCGGCAAGGTGCGCGGCGCGCTGTGGTGGGATCGCGCCCGCGGCCGGGAGCAGATCGAGGAACTGCGGCACCGCCGGGAGAAGGCGCGCGGGCAGCGGTTCCGGGCCGACACCGTGAAGATCATGCAGGACGGCGTGTGCGAGAACTTCACCGCAGCACTGCTGCTGCCCTACCTCGGCCGCCACGGCAGCGGACTGTCCTTCGTGGACCGCGACCTGCTCGCCGAAGTGGTGCCGGAGCTCGCTGATTCCGGGTTCCAGCTGCACTTCCACGCCATCGGCGACCGGGCGGTGCGCGACGTGCTGGACGCGCTTTCCGGTGCGCGCGAACAAGATCTGCGCCACCAGATCGCGCACGTGCAGGTGGTGCAACCCTCCGATCTCCCGCGCTTCCACGAACTCGGCGTGGTGGCGACGATCCAGCCGCGGTGGGCGGTCAACGACGCGGCCATGACGAAGCTGACCACTCCGCGCCTGGGACATCGGCGCGCCGGTTGGCAGTACCCGTTCCGCTCGCTGCGCGCGGCGGGTGCGGTGTTGGCGGCCGGCAGCGACTGGCCGGTGTCCGAGGCCGATCCGATGCTGGCGGTGCACGTCGCGGTCAACCGCAGCGAACCCGGCTCCGACGATCCGCCGTTCCTGCCGGAGCAGTCTCTCGACCTCGTCGATGCGCTCGCCGCCTACACCGCGGGCAGCGCCTGGGTCAACCACGCCGACCGCGAGACCGGGACCGTCGAGGTCGGCAAGGCGGCCGACCTGGTGGTGCTGGACCGGGACCCGTTCTCCCTGCCTCCGAACGAGATCTGGCGGTGCGAAGTGGACCTGACCGTGGTCGACGGCGAAGTGGTGCACCAGCGGAGTTGACTGTCCGCAACACCGCGCTGGGCTATGCGGGCGACGGGACTTCCCGATCGCGTGGAAGGACATCCGGGGCATTGGCCGCCGCAGGCGCGGCTGGTTTCGTGCGCAGGGTCGGTGACCATCGCAGAGAGGTGCGCGGACCACGCAGGCCCTCCGACTACCGGAGTTCTACCTGTACTACCCGGCACGGCTGAACCCGAACCTGGCGCGAGCACGGGAGCACAGCAAGGGCTGGGCTCCGGTGGACGTCGAGCTCCCCGTGCTCTTCGAAGAGCACGGACTGGACGTCGAAGCCCGCGCGACGCTCACCCGCTACGCATCCGGGCTGCAGGACTGGATGGCCGGAATCCTCAACTGGCACCGCGAATGCCGCCGGCACTTCGACGCCGAACTCCGCCACAACGTCCTGGGCAGCTCCCTGGTTCCCCGACCACCGGCCTCGGCACCTCAGCCGCCCGTCTCAGCTGGGACCGGGTGCTCGGCTAGGGAGGTTCAGGGGGCTCCCAAATTTAGGGAAATTCGGGAGCCCCCTCCCCTCACACCAGCTGGCCGCCCTGGATGACGTGGCGGATGTGTTGCGGGTCGGCGAGTTTGGCGATGTCGGTGAGCGGGTCTCCGTCGACGACCACCAGGTCGGCCAGGGCGCCGACGTCGAGGGTGCCGATCTCGCCGGTCATGCCGAGGAGGTCGGCTGCTGTGGTAGTCGCGGCTCGGATGACGTCCAGCGGGGACTGGACTTCGCTGCGGATCCGGAACTCCTCGTTCTGGTGGCGGTGCATGCCGCCGAGCAGATCGCTTCCGTAGGCGATCTTGACCCCCGCGCGGTGCGCCCGCTCCAGCGCGGCCAGGCCAGCGCCCAGCACCTCGTCGACCTTGCGCCAGCTGTCCTCGGGAAGCCCGAACTCGCGGCCTTCGGTCTTGAGCGCCCAGTAGGTCACCAGCGTCGGCACCAGGAACGCGTCGTGCTCGAGGAATTCGGGGATGTTGGACTCGTCGATGAGGTTGCCGTGCTCGATGGACCGGATGCCCGCCTTGAGCGCCCGGCTCACCGAGCGCGCGGTGTAGGCGTGGGCCGCGACGTAGCGGTTGGCGGCGTCGGCTTCCTCCACGATCGCCCGCAGTTCGTCCATCGAGTACTGGGTGGAGTCGATGCGGTCGGTCGGCGAGGCCACCCCGCCGCCAGCCATCACCTTGATGTGGTGCGCGCCTTTTCGCAGCTCATCGCGAGCGGCAGCCCGCACCGCGTCCACGCCGTCGGCGATCCGCCCCAGCCCGGCGCAGCACTGGTGGCCGTCGTGCACCCTCGTACCGCGCGGGCGGCCGTCGCCGTGACCGCCGGTCTGGCTCAGCGCCTTGCCGCAGAACGCCAACCGCGGACCGCGGATCAGGCCTTCGGCCTGCGCATCGGCCAGACCGAAGTCAGCGCCCGAAGCGTCGCGGACCGTGGTGAAGCCGCGGTCGAGCATCTGACCCATGATGCGCGCGGCGTGCGCCGTGGCGTAGGACGGCGACCACGACGGCAGCGAGCCGAGGTCCGCGGTGGCGGCGGTGACGTGCACGTGCGCGTCGATCAGTCCGGGCAGGACGGCGGCACCGGCCAGGTCCACGGTCTGCGCACCCTCCGGCGCGGTCAGGCCTGGGCCGGTCTCGGCGATCCGGCCGTCCACGGACAGGAGATCTCCTTCGGCGTACTCACCGGTTTCGACGTCGAGCAGCTTGCCGGAACGCAGCAGCAGGGCGGTCACGAATCCTCCTGGTTCTCGTCGAGGCGCTGGACCAGTTCGGTCAGCGCGGGAACGGCCAGTTCGGCCAGTTCATCAGCGCGGCCCACCTGGGCCGGGCCGTAGGTGTGCTCCGCGTCGAGCAGTGCGAGGGTTCCCAACGTGGTGCCGTTGGCGCTGATCACCGGCACGTTGATGACCGAGCCGCAGCCGAGTTCCGCGATCAGCTCGTGGTCGGCGAAGACCTGGCGGACCGACTCGGCGTCGGGCCCGAAGAACGGCTGCTGCTGGTGGATGCAGCGCTCCAGCCACTCGGCGGCGACCTCGGCGGACTTCTCGCCGCCCACCGGGTATCGGTCGGGGTGGCTGGTGTGCGCCCGGTGCAGCACTCGCCGACCGGGCAGCCAGGCGAGCACGGTGAACAACCGGACGCCGATCTCCCGCCGGACTTCATCTTCCACAGTGGACAGTTTCACCGGGCAGGTTCCTTCCGTGCGTCGGCTTCGGTCAGGTCTTCCAGCGAACGGCCCGCCGTGGACAAGCCGAACATCAGGGTGCAGACGACGCCGACGGCGAGCACCGCTGTGGTCATGCCGAACACGCCCGCGAAGCCGAGCGTCGCGGCGGACATCCCGATCACCGACGGCGCGATGATGCTGCCGACACGACCGAACGCGCTGGACAACCCGGTGCCCGAGGCGCGGATCCAGGTCGGGAACACCTCCGGGGTGTACGAGTAGACGGCCGCGTAGGTGCCGTTGAGGAAGAACGACAGCACCGCCGCCGCGACGATGATCAGTACCGGGTCGGTCATCTGCGACATCCAGAACGCGCTGGCCGCCGCGCCCGCCAGGTACAGCGCGATGGTGTTCTTGCGGTCCAGGAACTCGCCCAACCATGCCGCCGAGAAGTACCCGGGAACCTGGGCGAGATAGATGATGATCGAGAACTCGAAGCTCTTGGTGACCGTGATGCCCTGCTGCACCAGCAACGTCGGGATCCACGTGAAGAACCCGTAGTAGGAGAAGGTGATCACGAACCAGATCAGCCAGGTGATCGCGGTGCGCCGCGCCATCCGGCCGCTCCACAGGTACTTCAGCGCGGAGAACAGCCCGATCTTGCGCGCCTCGGCGGGCTTCTCCACCACGGCCTCGGGCACCGGTGGCAGCGGTTCCCCGGTCGCCAGCTGCACCTTGCGCTCCAGGTCGACCACGACTTGCTCGGCTTCGGCGGTCTTGCCGCAGGCCAGCAGGTAGCGCGGCGATTCCGGCAGCGAACGCCGCCACCACAGCAGCATCACGATCGGCAGCGCGGTGATCACCTGCGCCCAACGCCAGCCCTCGGGAACCGGCTGCACCACGAACCGGCCGAGCAGCGCCGCCGCGACGAAACCGAAGGAGAAGAAACCGGCCAGCGCGCCGACGAACCAGCCGCGCCGGGCGGCGGGAACGAACTCGGACAGGAACGGCGCGATGATCGCGCTCTCCGCGCCGGCACCGAACCCGGCGAGCACCCGGGCGCCCAGGAAGATCTCGTAGTTCGGCGACATGGCGCCGATGACCGAGAACACCGCGTAGACGGCCAGCGCCCACATCATCACCTTGCGGCGGCCGATGCGGTCGCCGAGCAGCCCGGCGCAGGTGGCGCCGAACAGGAAGCCGAACGGGGTGGCCGAGCCGATCAGGCCGAGCTGCGCGTTGTTCAGCCCCCACTCGTCTTGCACGCTCGGCAGCAGGAAGGCCACCACAGCGGAGTCCATCCCGTCGAAGGTGTAGCCGAGACCGCCGAGCAACAACAGCAGGTAGTGCGGCCGACTCAGCGGGAGCCGGTCCAAGCGGGCTAACAGGGACACGAGGTGCCTCCAGGAAGGTTCACCGCATCAGATGAAGCGACCGGCAACATATAGTGCAGATATCTGAATATGCAATACCTGTTGCGCCAGCCTGCGATCATTGCTGTTCGCGTTGATGCGCAGCGATCGACGAGAGGAACCCGATGACCACCGACCGCGCCGCCAGCAGCGCAGCCGGGGAACCCGACGGATTCGAGGCCTGGCTGCGTGGACGCGTGCCCGAACGCGGCCTGCGCAGCAAGGGCGCGTCAGTGCTGGAAGTGCTGCTGACGCAACCTCGGCGGGTGTCCTACAGCTCCGCAGCCGAGGCTGCCGAGCTGGCCGGCGTCAACGTCGCGACGGTGAGCCGGACCGCCCAGGCGCTCGGCTTCAGCGGCTGGTCAGACCTGCAGCGGGAACTGCGGGCGCGCTACCTGTCCTCGCTGAGCGCCCCGGAGGTCGCCGCCGCGCAGCGCATCGAGGGCGAGCTCGGCGGAGCGTCGTTGCGCCGAGACCTGGAGTCGCTCGCGGTGCTGAACCGGCGACTGGATGAGCAGCAGCTCCGGACCATCGCCGAAGCGATCGCACAGGCCCGGCGAGTGTTGATCATCGCCAACGGCAGCTACGTCGCGATCGGCTCGGCGTTGGGGCACAACGTGCAGCTGGCCGGGTACGACGCGACGGTGGTGCGCAACGACGCCGATCTGGCCAACTCGATGTCCCGGATCGAGCCGGGCGACGTGCTGGTGGCGATCAGCTTCTGGCGGCTGTACCAGAGCACGGTGACGGCCGCCGAGGAGGCGCACAGCCGCGGCGCGCGAGTCTTCGCGCTCACCGACGCCGCCAGCCCCGCTCTGGCCGCAGCCGCCGAGGAAGTCGTGCTGATCCCCGCCGAAGGCGTGGCTTTCTTCCCTTCACTGGCACCGGGCCTCGCGGTCGCGCAGGCGATCGTCGCGCAGTTGTCCACAGTGGATCCCGATCGCACACGTCGATCCATCGAAGCGGCTGAGACCCAGTGGTCGCGGTTCGGCCTGCTGCACCGCCAGCCTCGGCGCAGCTGAAACCCACGCCGAGTGTGGCGCGGGTGCGAAACCCGCGCCACACTCGGCGTTCACCTCGGAACCCACGAGGCTGTCCCGCTACTCGGCGCGGCGGAGGTCGGCCATGGCTGTCCAGTGGGTGAGGTACTTGGCCACTTCGGCGGACAGCATCGCGTCGAGTTCTGCTCGGTTCGCGTTCTTGCGCAGTCGCATGGCTTTTCCGCGTCGCACGTCGAGGACCATCGGCGTCGCTCCTGGTAACAAGACCGGCACCAGGTGCTCCAGCACTCGTAGTGCCAGGTTTGCCGAATCCGTTCCGAGTTCTGGCTCCTTCAGGTAGGGCAGCACGACCTCGGTGCTGCCGTCCCGGTGGCGCAACGCCATCGCACTGTGCCTGGAGACGGTGACCGAGAGCTCGCCGACCGTCCACATGGCGGACTCCAACGGCACGCCAGTGGCCTTCACCTTCCGCCACCAGCGCTCGAATCCCTCGTGCAGCTGCAGGAAGTGCGGCTGCTGCACCGGCCGCGCATCCTCCACCACCGCCGCCATGACCGCCGATGGGTCCGGCGAGTTCACCGCCCTTCGCAGCGCCGATCGGAACGGCGCGTAGAACGTCCAGGCCATGCTCGTTTCGGCGACGTAGATCTCCCACTGGTTTCGAACTATGCCCGCGCAGCCGCGCGGCGTGCTGCGCGCGTAGTCCAGGAACGAACCGAGACTGATGTGCACACCGTCCACGAGTACCCCTCCGCGGCCGAGGGCAGCATTCAACGCCACCGCGAACCGCGTGCCCGAACCACGACAGTCCACAGTGGTCGAAATGTGCCCAAATCCCCTGCCTGACAGCACGATACTACCACGTCAGAGCACGCTTTAGAACACGCATTCGAGTGATTTCGAGGGCCGATGACGGCCCCGGCTCGCGGCAGTTTTCAAACCGTGCGACGCCTTCCAGGTCGCTCGAAATTCGCCAGCGCTGTCGCCAGATTCGCCAACCCGGACGAGTAGGCCTCCTTGGAATTCTCCGGCCACCACGGCGCCACCTCAGCCTTCACCGTGTTCCAGTCCTTCCGCAGCGAGTAGGCAGGCCAGCTCACCAACGGCGTGAGATCATCAAGCGGGACGCCATAGGACTTCTCCGCCCGACGCTGATCGAGGTTAGCCCTGGCCCGGTTCAGACCCCAGTTGAACGCGAAACGCTGCGCACCGCAATGCGACCGCAACGCCGTCTCCTGAACAGGGTTGGGATCCAACGCGAACCGATACGCCTGAATGGTAGTCATTACCCGCACACCCCGAAAACGGCCGCTCACGTCACGCCGCGCACCATGCCGTCGTCGCTCTCACCCGGGATGAACACCATCCACAAAACCCAACAAAACCAAACCAATTCACACAAAACCAGGACCAGTCGACAACCCCACCCCGCAGGGATCGCGCTGACGCTCGACAACGGCCGGCCGCTGGTGGCCGACCGGCTCGACGACGCCGGGCGGCGGTTGTTCGTCGCCAACGGCGACAGCGACGAGATCAGCGTGGTCGACACTTCTGGACTCAGGTCAGGGCGTTGAACGCACTTCGGCCGAGCGTTGCGATGGCTTCGCAGGCCGGGCCGCCGCGGTAGTCCTTGAGCGAGTGCTCGTCGGTGAGTTCGTCGACCAGGACCGCGATCACCAGCTGCGGGCGGTCGGTGCCGATCAGGCCGACGTCATGGCGCAGGCCGAGGAGCTCGCCCGTCTTGTTCCAGCAGCTCACGTCCGCGGGGAGCAAGGCAGGCAACCGGTCGCGGACCTGCTGCTCGGCCAGCACGCCCAGCGCGTGCTCGTTCAGCTCCGGCGGCAGTGCCTCTCCCCTGGCCAGGCGGTCGAGCACGCGGGCCTGATCCAGCGCGGTGGTCTCGTTGCGGCCCGGCTCGTGATGACGCATCAGGTGCCGCTCTACGCGAGTGGCGGTGCAGCCCAGATCCGCCGCGCAGTCCCGGATCGCGTCGAATCCGACGGCGTCGATGACCGCGTTGGTGGCCTCGTTGTCGCTGATCACGATCATCAGAGCGATCAGGTCGCGCAACGACATCCGGTCGACGCTGCCCAGCAGCCGCAACACTCCAGCGCCACCAACGCGCTCCGCGGGCAGGTCCAGCACGTCGTCCAGCCCGAGCCGCCCGGCCTGCACGGCTCTCAGCGCGGTGATCATGATCAGCACCTTGATCGTGCTAGCGGAGTGCACCACCCGCTCGGCACCGTGCAGCACCGGCTCGCGCTCCACCAGATCCCACGCGGCGAATCCGACGCGACCGGGCAGTTCCGCTCGATCCAGCTCCACCCGCATCCGCTCCGCAAACCCCAAAACCGCGCTCCCATCGGACGAACAACTCCGGGTGAAGGGCACCTTACTCAGGCAACGGTGCCCTTCACCCGGAGTCAGGTGAGGACGAAGAACAGCACTGCGAACAGGGCCAGGTCGGCGACCATGATCGCCCAGCCGTTGTACATCATCATCCGGAGGTTCCGGGAGCGCGCCAATCCCATCTGGCCGATCATGTCCGGGCCGGGGAACGGGCCGAACCAGTCGATCTGCGACGAGCCGAGCAGGACCGCGGCCCATGCGCCTGGTGGGACTCCGGCGCCGGCGAGAGCTGGGCCGAACAGCTTTTGGAGCAGTACGACCTGTGCCACGGCTGCGCCGGAGATTCCTAGCCAACCCACGAACAGCACGATGATGCAGAACAACCACGGTCCGACGTCGTCGAGGGTTGGAGCCATCAGTTGCTGCATCGCGTTGTAGGCGCCGGATTTCTCCAGCAGCTCCAGCATCGGGTTGAGCAGCCAGAACAGCAGGAACAGCCACAGCAGCGGCTGCGCGCCCCGGTACATCGCCTGTAGGGCCGTGCTGGGTTGCATGCGGCCGAGGAGTGCGGTGATCGCGGCGCTGATCGGCATCACGATCAGCACGTAGGTGTAGCTCGCCTGGAACACGATGCCCAGGACGACCAGCACCGCCATGCTGCCGAGGAAGCCGATCGTCGCGCGCTTCGCCGCGGCCGGTTCGTGCGCCAGGTCTTCGGCGACTTCGTCCGGGTAGTGCTCGCCGTCGGTCCAGCGCTGGATGCGGTGTGACATGCCGAGACCGGTCAGCCAGACCACCACGGCCATCGGGATCCCGGCGTTGAGCAGGTACTCGCCGTAGCTGATCTGCGCCGCGCCCATGATGGTGACCACCGGCGGTGTGAACGGCCCGGTGACCAGGCCTGCAGCGGTGCCCGCGTGGAACATCGCGGCCATCGACGGCGGGGTCACCCGCAGCGCGGCAGCGATCGGAAGCACGATCGGCACCAGCAGTGCGCTCGCGCCGGACAGCGTTCCGAGCGCAGCTGCGAGCAGCGTTGCGGAGGCCATCACGCCGAGCCGGAACCGCAACCGGGTACTGATCCCGATGCCGTGCAGCACCGCCCGGACCATGGTCTCGGCCGCGCCGGTCTCCGTGACCACGCGGCCGAGACCGCCGCCGAGCAGCACGATCATCCCGACGACCGCGATGAACGAACCCAGCGATTCGCCCATCAGCTCGCCCAGTTCCATCGGCGCGGTGCCGGTCTGCACCGCCGCGATGACGAGCGCGCCGAGCGTCGCCAGCACGACGTCGACGTCGAGCAGCACCAGGATCGCGTACACCACGATCGGCGTGAGACCCCACAGCGTTCCGGCTGTGCCGGTTACCAGCAGGACCGTGGCGGTGACCAGCGCAGCACCGAGAACCCCTGCCGCAGCCCGCGGCTTCCAGCCGGTCATCGGACGGGTTCCTCGAGGGAGGCGAGGTCGACCGAGCCGCCCGGCATCACGCGGCGGGTGTTGCGGTAGCTGTAGAGCGCGTAGACCACCAGGCCGATCATCAGCCAGACCGCGAAGCGCAGCCAGGTCTCCCCCGCCAGGAACGACATCAGCCAGGCGGAGAACAGCACGCCGAGGATCGGCACGAACGGCATGCCCGGGCAGCGGAATCCCCGCGGCAGATCCGGCTTCCGGTAGCGCAGCACCACGACCGCGGCGCAGACCAGGACGAAGGCGAACAGCACGCCGATGTTGGTCAGCTCGGCGGCTTCCTTCACCGGCAGCAGACCCGCGAGCGCCGCCGAGACGATCCCGAGGATCCAGGTCGCCCGGTGCGGAACCCTGCGCACCGGGTGCAGCTCGCCGAACCACTTCGGCATCAGCCCGTCGCGGCTCATCGCGTACCACAGCCGGGAAGCGCCCATCATGAACGAGAAGCTGACCGTAACGATGCCCAGCACCGCCCCGACCGCGATCACCACGGCGACGCCGGACATCCCGACGCCGGCGAACGCGCTGGAGAAACCGCTGTCCGGGTTGACCTGGGTGTAGGGCACCATGCCGGTGAGCACGATGCAGGCGAAGACGTAGAGCACCATCGAGATGACCAGCGAGAGCAGCATGGCCTTGGGCAGCAGCTTTCGGGCCTCGACGGATTCCTCCGCCGCGGTGGACAGCGCGTCGTAGCCGAACACCGCGAAGAACACCGTCGCCGCACCGGTGACCGCACCGCCCCAGCCGAACGGCGCGAACGGCGTCAGGTTCCCGGCGTCCACTTTGGAGAATCCGACCACGACGACCAGCAGCACCACCGCGATCTTGATCACGGTGAGCACCACGTCGACCTTCGCCGAGGTCTTGGTGCCGCGGTTGAGCAGCCAGGCCACGCCGAGGCAGATCAGCATCGCGATCAGGTCCACCCGGTGGCCCTCACCGGTGCCGGGTGCGCCGAGCATCCAAGTCGGGAGGTCGATCCCGACCGAGTCCAGCAGGAACGCGGCGTAGCCGGACATCCCGATCGACACGGTTGCGACGATCGCGGTGTACTCCAGCAGCAGGTCCCAGCCGATGATCCAGCCGACGATCTCGCCGAGCACCGCGGCGGCGTAGGTGTAGGACGAACCGGCGCGCGGGACCATCCCGGCGAACTCGGCGTAGGCGAAGGCCGCGCACAGCGAAGCCACCCCGGCGATGAGGAACGACACCAGCACGGCCGGTCCGGCCACGTCGCGCGCCACCGCGCCGGCCAGGCTGAAGATCCCGGCGCCGATGATGGCCCCGACGCCGATCATGGTCAGCTGCGGCAGTCCCAGCACGCGCAGCATGCGCCGATCGGTCTGCTCCTCCGGTTTCGGGATGGTGCGGCGGAAGATGCCGTTCGGTCCAGTGCCGAACAGCGACCCACCCGTCGCGGAAGTCTCGTCGCGCATGAGTTCCTCCCCGCGAGCTGCGCCCAATTGCGCCTGCGCTCAAGCGATGCGGGGATGGTCGTCCATGGAACCCACCCGGGAAAGACGCGAAGCGCGCGGATGCGTTCCCCTGAGCCACAGCAGACCTTCAGCTGCACTACGACGAACGGACCTCGCGGAACACGCAAGTGCTTCACTGCCAAGGGAAACGCCTGAGCCTGCGGGACTCCTGAACCGGCTTTTCACCGCGATGCAGCCGAAAAACTTGCGCCGTGCTAATTGGACAAACAGTCCGTTCGACCCAATTCGAGCGAACGGACTGTTCGTCCCTCAGGTCAGAGGGTGCCGAGAACGGCGTGCGCTGCGGCGGCGTCCTGCACGCCCAAACCGACGCTGTTGTAGAAGACGACCTCCGCCGCGTCGCGGCGCCCCGGCGCCGCTCCGACGAGCACCGCGCCCAGCGCTCGCAGCTGCTCTCGCGCGACGTCGCCGCGCTCCAGCGCTCGTGCGATCGGCCCCGCGTGCGCCGCGGCCGTGTCGACTTCGTCGACGACGACCGCTCCGGCACGCCGGACCAGCTCCGCATCGACCTCGCACCGGTGGTGCTCGAAGCTGCCGACGCTGATCACGGTCGCTCCCGCCGCTACCGCGTCGGTCGGCACGACCGGCTCCGCGCTCAGGGTGCACGCGGCGATCAGCGGCGCTTCGCGCACCGCTTCCTCCGCGCTCGCCACCGCTCGCACCGGCAAGCCCAGCTCCGCCGTCAGCTCCGCTGCCACGGCGTCGCGCCGTTCCGCTCCGCGGCTGTAGATCCGCACTTCGCGCAGCTTGCGCACGCGCGCGATCGCGCGCACGTGGGCGCGCGCCTGCACGCCGGAGCCGATGACCGCCAGCTCGTCGGCATCGGGCAGCGCAAGTGCGTCCGCAGCGACGGCACTGCCTGCCGCGGTTCGGATCTCGGTGAGCGCCGTGCCCTGCAGCGTGGCCACGAGCTGGCCGGTCGCCGGGTCCATGACGAGCACGGTCGCCGAGATCGCCGGCAGTCCGCGCTCGGCGTTGCTGGGGTGGACGGTGACGAGCTTGCTCACCGCACCGTGCTTGGGCGACAGGCGGCTCAGGTAGGACAGGGTGGTGTCGTCGCCGGTTCGGATGGCGACCTTCTCGGCCAACTGCGCTTCGCCCCGGCCGAGCGATTCGAACGCCAGCCGCTGCGAGGCGATCGCGGCGTCCAGATCCAGTGCCGCAGCAACGTCGGCGTCGCTCCACATGCTCATGCGCGGCACGCTGCCACACCCCCGCCCCACTCCGGTAGAGGCACATTCCCCAGCCGTCCAGGATCCCGTTTCCGCGATTTCAATGAGGTTTTTCCAGGCTCGTTTTGCGTGGCGGTGCGGGTGGCGGAACCTCAGACGCCGCCTGGCTGCGGGATCCCGTTCTTATGTATGACCAATACACGGCAAACGGGCTGTCCTCGCCAGGCGACGTCTGAGAACCCGCGGCGGTGCCGGTTGCGGGGGTGGGCTATGCGCCTGCGGCGCATGCGACCCTCGACGCGCGGTGCCGGTCGTGCTTCGCGGTCACCAGCCGGACACGATGAAAAGGGCTCAATGGAAATCAGACGTCCAATTTCCATTGAAATCGCGGAAGTTCCCAGCACCCACCGGCATGTCGGGGCCCCAACACCCACCGGCGCGTCGGGGTCCCGACACGCCGTGTCCGCACAGTTTCAATTGAAACTGTGGTCTCCCCCCACGGCGGATCACAGTTTCAATTGAAACTGTAGGTCCGGGGCTAGAGCGCGGAGCAGAGCTGCGGTCAGCGAGCAACAGGATTGCTGTTGTTCAGCTGGAGGAGAAATCACTCTCCTGATCCTCCGCGAATGCCCCTCCGACGAACTACGGTGAGCCTGCGACGAGGGTGGCGTGCAGCACACCGAGGCGCCACCGCCGACGACACAGAGACGTTCGAGCAGGAAGAGGTGCATTCGGTGCAGTCGACGTTGAGCTCCGTGATCGGTCCGGACGCCCCGGCACGGGTCGACGGCGGGGGCGAGTACCTCTCGCGCAACCCGGCGAACCTGGAGGACGTGGTCGCCGAGGTTTCGCTCGGTGGCCCCGAGGTGCTGCCCGCCGCGACCGAGCAGGCTCAGCGCGCGCAGCGCGAGTGGGCGCAGGTTCCGGCACCGGTGCGCGGGCGCGTGATCGCCGGGCTGGGCCGGCTGGTGGAGGCCAACAAGGAGTCGCTGGCGCGGCTGGTGACCCGCGAGATCGGCAAGCCGCACGCCGAGGCGCTGGGCGAGGTCCAGGAGATCATCGACACCTGCGACTTCTTCGTGGGCGAGGGGCGGCGGCTCTACGGCCAGACCGTGCCCTCGGAGATGCCGGACAAGCAGCTGTTCACCTTCCGGGTCCCGGTGGGCGTGGCAGTTGTGATCACCGCGGGCAACTTCCCCGTCGCGGTCCCGTCCTGGTACCTGGTGCCCGCGCTGCTGTGCGGCAACGCCGTGGTGTGGAAGCCCGCCGAGTACGCCGCCGGTGCCGCTCGCGCGCTGGCCGAACTGGCCTGGCGGGCCGGGGTGCCCAAGGGCGTGCTGAACCTGGTCTACGCCGACGGCGAATCGACCTTCCAGGGCCTGGAGACCGCGTTGGCGGCGGGCACCGTGAACAAGGTCGGGTTCACCGGCTCCAGCGCGGTCGGCGCGCAGGTCGGCGCGCTGTGCGGCAAGTACCTGCAGAGCCCGTGCCTGGAGCTGGGCGGCAAGAACCCGATGATCGTCACCCCGGACGCCGAGCTGGACCTGGCGGTGGAGGGCGCGCTGTTCTCCGGCTGGGGCACCGCCGGGCAGCGCTGCACCTCGCTGGGCAACCTGATCGTGCACCGGGACATCCACGACGAGTTCGTGCGCCGGCTCGACGCGTCGCTGCGCGCGGCGACCATCGGCGACCCGAGCGGTGACGTGCTCTACGGGCCGCTGCTGGACCAGAAGTTCGCCGACAACTTCGAGAACATCCTGGGCCAGATCCAGGATCACCACACCGTGCTCGGTTCCGAATCGGTCGGGCGGATCACCGAATCCGCGCCGCGCAAGGGTTTCCACGGCGACCCGTCGACCGGCCTGTACTACCACCCGGTGCTGCTGGACGGGCTGCGCCCGGACGACCACGTGTTCCGCAACGAAACCTTCGGGCCGATCGTCGGTGTGAGCACCTACGAGACGCTGGACGAGGCCATCGAGCTGGGCAACGCGCCAGGCTACGGGCTGTCCGCGGCGATCTACACCACTGACCCGGCCAGCGCGTTCCGGTTCCGGCAGGGCATCGGCGCGGGCATGGTCAGCGTGAACAACTCCACCTCCGGCGCCGAGGCGCACCTGCCCTTCGGCGGCAACGGCAAGTCCGGCAACGGCAGCCGCCAGTCCGGGGTGTGGGTGCTCGACCAGTTCACCCGCTGGCAGTCGCTGAACTGGGACTTCTCCGGCAAGCTCCAGAAGGCCCAGATGGACGTCGACACCGTGGAGCCGGAGCTGGACTACCAGTTGCCGCCCGAACTCGGTGGTGCGCGGTGACGCTGCCCGCGCGGGCCGAGGTCGTCGTGATCGGCGGCGGGGTGGTGGGCGCGAGCACCGCCTTCCACCTCGCCGAGGCCGGCGTGGACGTACTGCTGCTGGAGCGCGACGAACTCGGTTCGGGCAGCACCAGCAAGGCCGCCGGGGGCGTTCGGGCGCAGTTCTCCGACCCGGTCAACATCGAGCTGGGCCAGCGCAGCCTGCGCGCGTTCGAAGACTTCGCGCGCAGGCCCGGCGGGGAGATCGACCTCAAGCAGCACGGTTACCTGTTCCTGCTGTCGGATCCCGAGGACGTCGCGGCGTTCGAGGACGGCGTCCGGCTGCAGAACGAGTTCGGGGTGCCGAGCCGGATGCTGAGCGTCGCCGAGGCCTGCGAGCTCTCCCCGTACGCGGTGCCCGACGGGCTGCTGGCCGCCGCCTTCTCCCCCACCGACGGGCACTGCACGCCGGAGGCCGTGGTGCAGGGCTACGCGCAGGCCGCGCGGAAGCACGGTGCGGTGATCCGGCGGCACTGCGCGGTCACCGGGATCGACGTGACCGGCGGGCAGATCACCGCCGTGCACACCGATCTCGGGTCGGTGGCGACCTCGGCCGTGGTGTGCGCGGCGGGTGCGTGGTCGGCGGCGATCGGCGAGTTCGTCGGCGTCGAGCTTCCGGTCCGCCCGCTGCGGCGGCAGATCCTGGTCACCGAGCCGGTCGCGGACCTGCCGCCCCGGCTGCCGTTCACCATCGACTTCGCCACCAGCTTCTACTTCCACGACGAAGGCCCCGGGCTGCTCATCGGGATGTCCGATCCCGACGAGGAGTACGGGTTCAACCTGAGCACCGACGACCGCTGGCTCGGGCGGCTCTCCGACGCGGTGGCTCGGCGGGCACCCCGATTAGCCGAGGTCGGCGTGGCGCACGGGTGGGCCGGGCTCTACGAGGTCACCCCCGACCACAACGCGCTGGTCGGCGAGGCCGACGGGCCGGGCCGGTTCCTGTACGCCACTGGTTTCTCCGGGCACGGTTTCCTGCAAGGCCCCGCCATCGGCGAGGTGCTGCGCGATCTCGTGCTCGACCGTCCCCCGGTGGTCGACGTCTCGGCGCTGGACGTGCGCCGGTTCGCCGCCGCCGAGATCCGCCCCGAGCACAACTGCGTGTGACCGGTGATGCGATTTCAAGGGAAATCGCGCCTGGAGGGCGAACAGCACCACCGCGCAGGACAAATTCCGCATTCTCGACGAGGAGCGCTAACCGTGCGTGATCTGTTGCAGGAGATCGACGAGTGGGGTCCGGAGAAGGTCGTGTGCGTCTCGGACGCGCGCACCGGGATGCGGGGCGTGCTGGTCATCGACAACACCGCCCGCGGCACCGGCAAGGGCGGCACCCGGATGAGCCCGACCGTCACCGTCGGCGAGATCGCCCGGCTGGCGCGGGTGATGACGTGGAAGTGGGCCGCGGTCGACCTGTTCCACGGCGGGGCCAAGGCGGGCATCTTCGCCGACCCCGACTCCCCCGACAAGGAGCGGATCGTGCGCGCCTTCGCGCGGCGGCTGGCCGACCAGATCCCGGCCAGCTACGTCGCCGGACTGGACATGGGCATGACCGAGCACGACGCGGCGATCATCCAGGACGAGCTGGGTGACCGCGGCGCAGCGGTCGGCGTGCCGGAAACGCTGGGTGGGGTGCCCTACGACCAGCTCGGCGTGACCGGGCACGGGGTCGCCGAAGCCGTCGAAGCCGCGCTGACGCACCAGGGGCGCGACATCAAGGGCGCTCGAGTCGCGGTGCAGGGCTTCGGCGCGGTCGGTGCGGCTGCGGCCAAGCGGCTGCACGAGCTCGGCGCGCAGCTGGTCGCGTTGTCCACGATCGAGGGTTCGGTGCACGACCCGGACGGCTTGGACGTGCCGAAGTGGCTGGACGCGCGTGCCGATTTCGGCGACGCCTGCGTGGCCAAAGCCGCTGATTCGCAACGCATTCCGCGCGGCGACGAGCTGCTGGTGGACTGCGACGTGCTCGTTCCCGCGGCCGGGCAGGACGTCATCGACGAGGGCGTGGCAGCGAAGATCCGGGCCGATCTGATCGTGGAGGGCGCGAACCTGCCGACCACCCCCGAGGCGCGAATGCTGTTGGCCGGGCGCGAGATCACGGTGGTGCCGGACTTCATCGCCAACGCCGGTGGCGCCATCGCCGCCGGGTTCGCCATGGACGCGCGGCACTCAGCGTTCCGCCCGGAACCAACCGCCATCCTGACGGCGGTCGCCGAACGCACCCGCAACAACACCGCGCTCGTCCTCGACACCGCGAACCGCAGCGGAATGCTCCCGCACGAAGCCGCTCTCGACCTGGCCAAGCAACGGGTGCGCACCGCGATGGAGCTGCGCGGAAGGCTGCCTCAACCGGCCTGATACCGAGAACCCGCAGGTCAGATCCCGTGAGCACTTCGTGGCGCACTAACACCACCAAGCGCTCACGGGGCTACCGTCGCCGTCCCGGGTATTGCGCCTGAGCACCCCGAAGGTCGAACGTTGCTTCGAAGCTCGAGAGTTGAAGGGGCCGGCATGCTGAACCCGATCCACTTGCGAACACTCCAGGAATGCGTGCGCACCGGTTCGTTCGCCGAAGCGGGCCGGGCACTCGGCTACACCGCATCAGCCGTCTCGCAGCAGATGGTGCTGCTGGAGCGCGCGATCGGATCACCGCTGTTCGAACGCTCCGCCCGCAGCGCCCGCAGCACGGCGTTGGCCATCCGGCTCGCCGACCGCAGCCGCGACGCGCTCGGCGCGTTGGAATCCCTAGAGCGCGAAGTACGCGCGATGGTCGCCGGTGAGGAGGGCAGCCTGCGGCTGGCCAGCTTCGCCACCGCCAACGCGCGGGTGCTGCCGGACGTGCTGGCCGCGGTGGTCTCGCAACGCCCGAACGCCGAGGTGCAGCTCGACGAGGGTGAGCCGGACGAGGTGCTCGGCGGGGTGCTGGACGGAACAGTGGACGCGGCAGTGGTCTTCGAATACGACCTGGACCCCCGCCAGTGGCCGATCGAGCTGTGCGTCGAGGAGCTGATGGCCGAGCCGCTGCGGCTGGCGCTGCCCGAGGCGCACCGGCTAGCCCGCAACACCGAAGTGGATCTGCGCGAGCTCGCCGACGACGCCTGGATATGCACCCGGCAGGACACCGCGGGCGCCCGGTCGCTGGTTCGGTTAGCCGCCGCAGCGGGCTTCGTCCCGCGGATCACCTTCCGCAGCAACGACTACTCGGTCATCCGGGACCTCGTCAGCCGCGACCTCGGGGTGGCCTTGCTGCCCGGGCTGGCGATCCCGGACCAGGCGGTGCGGATCTGCCGCATCGCCGGGTGGCAGCCCTACCGGCGGGTGAAAGCCCTGTACCGCAAGCAGAACACCAATCCGCTGCTGCCGATGGCACTGGAGTTCCTGGCCAAGTCCTGCGCCCTGGTCGCCAACGACTGGCACGCCGAACCACACGAGTCATGAGCCATGACCGGAGCACGGGAGGCCCCATGAGCAGCCCTCGGCCCGCGGCGGCGCGCGGAGATCACGGCATGATCAGCCCTGTGCCAACCCGAGTGCTACTCAACCGCACTCCAGGGGAACGTGACGCCACCCAACCACAAGAAACCCCGAAAACGCGAGATCGCCCCGAAAAGCAACCACCACTGAAAATCGCGGAGAGGCGGAACTGTGCCCGTTGACGAGTTCTTCCATCGCACCGTGGCCGGTTGGTCCGCTCACCCGGCGACCGGCTCGGACCTCGCCGACGACCTGCTGGCCCTGTTCGACGCGCAGGCCGGCAGCCGACACCTCGACCTGCAAGCGCGGCAGTTGGGCAAGCAGGGCAAGGGCTTCTACAGCATCGGCTCGTCCGGACACGAGTCCAACGCCGCGGTCGCCGCCGCGCTGCGGCCGACGGACCCGGCGCTGCTGCACTACCGCTCCGGCGGCTTCTACGTGCGCCGCGCCGGCCAGCTGCCCGACCAGCACCCGCTGCGCGACGTGCTGCTCGGCGTCGTCGCCTCCGCTGACGAGCCGATCTCGGCCGGACGGCACAAGGTGTTCGGCAACGCCGAGCTGGCGGTCATCCCGCAGACCTCGACCATCGCCTCCCACCTGCCGCGCGCGGTCGGCCTGGCCTTCTCGCTGGGGCGGGCGGCCAAGCTCGGCGTGACCAGCGGCTGGCCGGAGGACTCGGTGGTGGTGTGCAGCTTCGGCGACGCCTCGGCCAACCACTCCACCACCACGGGGGCGATCAACTCCGCGCTGCACTGCGCCTTCCAGGGCCTGGCCATGCCGCTGCTGCTGGTGTGCGAGGACAACGGCATCGGGATCAGCGTGCGGACGCCGAAGGGCTGGATCGAGTCGACCTACGGCAACCGCCCGGGGCTGCGGTACTTCACCGCCGACGGCTCCGATCCGGTGCAGTGCCTGTCGGCCGCGCAGCAAGCCGCGGACTGGGTTCGCCGCCACCGCTCGCCGGCGTTCCTGCACCTGCGGACGGTGCGGCTGATGGGGCACGCCGGTTCGGACGTGGAATCCGGCTACCGGTCGCGCACCGAGATCACCACCGACTACCAGCGCGATCCGCTGCTGGGCACGGCGAAGTCCCTGGTGGACAACGGGATCCTGCGCCCGGACGAGGTACTGGCGCGCTACGAGGACAAGCGCGCCGAGGTCGCTCGCATCGCCGAAGAGGCGTTGGGACGCCGGAAGTTGACCAGCGCCGCTGAGGTGATGGCCTCGATCTGCCAGAACCGGCCAGACGCCGTGGAGCGCCGGGCACGCGAGATTCCCGCACAGCGCCAGGAACACTTCGGCGGGCAACTGCCCGAGGACGAAGGCCCGCTGACGGTGGCACAGGCGATCAACCGGTCCCTGGCCGAGGAGCTGGGACGGGATCCGGGCGTGATCGCGTTCGGCGAGGACGTCTCCCGCAAGGGCGGCGTGTACGGGGTGACCCGCGGACTGCGCAAGAAGTTCGGCGCCACCAAGGTCTTCGACACGCTGCTGGACGAGCAGAGCATCCTCGGCACCGCCCTCGGCGCCGGACTCGCCGGTCTGGTCCCGATTCCCGAGATCCAGTACCTCGCCTACGTGCACAACGCGGCCGACCAGCTGCGCGGCGAGGCCAGCACGCTGAGCTTCTTCTCCGACGGCCAGTACCGAAACCCGATGGTCGTGCGCATCGCGGGTTACGGCTACCAGAAGGGCTTCGGCGGCCATTTCCACAACGACAACAGCATCGCCGCCCTGCGCGACATGCCAGGCGTGGTGCTCGCATCACCGTCCCGCCCGGACGACGCAGCAGCGATGCTGCGCACCTGCGTGGCAGCGGCTCGCGAGGACGGCCGGGTGTGCGTGTTCCTGGAGCCCATCGCCCTCTACCACACGCGTGACCTGTACGAACCCGGCGACGCCGAATGGCTGGCACCGTACCCGGCACCGGGCGAGCACCACGTTCCGATCGGCCGAGCCCGCCAGTACGGCGACGGCTCAGACCTCACCCTGGTCACCTTCGGCAACGGCGTACCGATGAGCCTCCGGACGGCGAAACGCTTGCGGGAACGCGGAATCCACACCCGAGTCCTCGATCTCCGCTGGCTGTCCCCACTCCCGGTCGACGACCTGCTCACGGCAGCGGAAGCAACGGGCCGGGTCCTCGTGGTCGACGAAACCCGCCGCAGCGGCGGAGTCTCCGAATCGGTGGTGACAGCCCTGATCGACGGCGGCTTCACCGGCCCCATCTCGCGCGTAACCAGCGAGGACAGCTTCATCCCCCTCGGCGCAGCGGCCTACCACGTCCTCCTCGACGAAGAAACCATCGAAACCGCCGCGTTGAAGCTCGCCAACGGCTGAGGGATCGTTCACGTTACGTTCATACGCATCTACGCTGTGCCCACCGAGTCTGGGGAGGAACGGCAGGATGCGGCAGGGCGACGCGCGGAACATCGTTGGCAAGGGTGCTGTCTTGGGAGCAGCGGTCCAAGCGAACACCGTCGGGGACGTCACGATCAATGTCGGACCACCCGGTGCGAATCCTCCCGACGGAGCGGACGAGTGGGTCGAGTTAGCCTTCGAATCGAGCGTGTGGCAGCACGCTTCCGCCGACATCGAACGGTTCCGTCAACACGTCTGCACATTGGTTGCGAAGCTCGCGGCGCTGCGGGATGAGGCTGAGCAACAGCTGGCTGGCGATCCTTGGCAGGACCCGGACGTGGTACGGCGTTTCACCGAGCGCATCGAGTGGCTGCTCGGCGAGCCGGGATCAGATCCCCTCGACCTGTACCCGGCTGAAGCTGCGTTGTTCGTGCTCACACCGTTCCTGTATCGGGTCCACCACCTGCGGCTTGCCTCCCGGTTCGCCGAGGTTGGGCCAGCGGAGCTCGGCGAACGCGCCGAAGACCGCACTCCCCTGCGAAAGTCGTTCGAAGAGTTCGCCGACGGCCACGAGCTCCTATCCGGACGGGCTCAGCAGGCAGACTCCAAGGCACTGATCGGCTGGTGGCTGTTCCACCGCTGGTTGGCCCAGCGCGAGGAGTTCGCTGACCCCGACCAGGTCGACGAGCTACTCGATCTGGTCGGCCCGCCGGCCGCGGAGCTGCGCGGAGTCCTCAACTCGAAGCGGGTCAGCCGACTCCTGCACGGTCTTTGGCGCGGGCCTGACGTCGGTAACCCCGAATACCTGGAGGAGCTGCCCGCCGACGACCGCGTCGGCCCGCAGCAACGAATCCGGTACCGACGCCTGGCTCTACTCACCTGCCTGGCATATAACGCGTCGGTGGAGATGACGAGCCTGCCCAGCATCATCGCCGAGCACCTCGGCATCCCCTACCCTGTCAAGCTGGAAGAGCTGCTCAGCACCCTGGAACACGCGGACTGGAGCGGTTCGCCGGACATTCCAGTACTCCGCGCGAACTGTCACCACGAAGCCGTAATCGAAGCAGTCCGCGAATACGTGATGCGGGTGGACGAGCTGCTGCACGCAGTGCGTCGGACCGCCGATGAACGCATCACCCATCCCATGCCTCAGCTGCCGAGCCGACTGTCCGCGAACGAAGTCGTACCGGTCGGCGATGTGTTCACCGGCTGGGCGAAGTTCCGGCTCAATGAACGACGCATCCGCGACCTGCTGATGGGCGTCCAGCTCTACAAAGACCGCGACCTCGCTGTGCGTGAGCTGTACCAGAATGCACTGGATGCATGCCGCTACCGCCGTGCGCGGACCCAGTACCTGGATCGCACCGGGCCTGCCAGCTACGGGTACGACGGCAAGATCACGTTCGTGCAGGGCGTGGACGAAGATGGTCGTGAGTACCTGGACTGTATCGACAACGGCATCGGCATGGGCGAATCCGAGCTCCGCGGCGTCTTCTCCAATGCAGGCGCTCGCTTCGCCGAACAGCCGGAGTTCCTGCTCGAACAGGCGAAGTGGAACCGTCTCGATCCGCCGGTGAAGCTGTACCCCAACAGCCGGTTCGGCATCGGCGTGATGAGCTATTTTATGCTCGCCGACGAAATCCGTGTGACCACTTGCCGAATGGGCCTAGACGGCCACCCCGGCCCGGAGCTCGAGGTTTCCATCTTCGGACCCGGCCACCTGTTCCGAATCGTCCAACGCGCCGAGCGCGGTCCGGGCATCGGGACGAAAGTGCGGCTGTACCTGCGCCCGGACAAGGAGCGGCCCGCGAACTGGTCATGCATGGAGGTGATCGAGCGGCTGCTAGGTATCGCGGAATTCCCCATCACGGTTCAACACGATCAGCAACGTAACGAGTGGGCCGCCGGAGAACTGAAATCCAGGCTGAAGAACCCCAATGAGACCTTCGGGCTCGACGTGCGCGAAATTAAGATTCCCTGGACTGGTGCACCGAACGGTGTGCAGGTGTTTTGGTGTGAGGGCGGTGGCGGCCTGCTCGTCGACGGTCTGGTCGTCGAGCCAGCTGTGCGCCGGGGCGTACTTTCTAGCCGTCCCACCCTGAAGGGTGTCGTGGTGAACCTCTTCGGGGAGTTCGCCCCGAACCGCCTATCCGCTGACCGCACAGAAGTTCTTGATGACATCTCCGATCAAATCCGCACGCTCCTCGAGTCCGCGGCCACGGATCTAGTCAACAAGGGTGCCGCACTGCCCACCTTCAAATGGATCTGCAATGTGGCCGAGGCTAACGGCCAGCTAGCAGACGTCATCACTTCGGCCGCCGTCGAGAATCAGGTCCGATTGGAATCCCCACATCTGACCTTTGACACCAGCATGACCGGATGTTTTCCTGCAGACACGGAGATTCTCGCCCAGTACAGTCATAGAATCCCGCAGAACCGGAAGATCCGGGGCACAATCCCCGACCACATCCTACTGTGGCGTCTATTGGCGCATCGCTCCGCCGAACCCCTCGCCATGCTCACAGAGATCTGCCCCGAGATCGGACATATCCGGGAAGTTCGCCCAGCGACGCCCTCGCATCTGATCCTCTTGTGCAGAGACTCGAACCAGGGTGTCTGGAGCTTTGCTCTGGACTTCGAGCTGCGATCAGAAGAGCACCTCTCCCGGGTTTCGTCGGGTCTCGGGATCACAAAACATGAAGCGGCAACCACTTTGACCGAGCTGGGATTCGACCGGATCCACCCCGACAACTTTCCGGAATCTGATGTCCACAGCAAAATTCCCGACGACACCCACATCGGCAGGACAACGAGCCGCCACATGACTGGTTCGGCGACGAAAGATCCGCTTCTGCAGAGGAACCTCAACAGCTTCAACACGCTGCGGCCAGGCGAACCGGTGCCACTGGGACACATCGCTCAGGCCAGCCTTAAGCTCGATCTCCCGGTATCCGAGGTGCGCTCTCGGCTGTCCGGACACGGCCTGGACACCGATCCAGGCTGGCTGCCTGAACGACCTCAGAACTGGATGCCAGTGCTGCTGAGCACGCACCTGGACGGAAACTGGCCGTGGCTACACTGGTCGGCGCCGGTTCCGCCCGGCCATGTGCTCGCAGCGGCCCAGCAACTCGACCTCGAGCCAACGGATACCCTTGTCGCTCTTGCTGAACTCGGTCTCAAACCGCCGGAAACGTTCCCAGACGACGCTCACTTTGACGATCTACCCTTGCTCCGGAGTCCGCGCTCCCAATCCTTCCTGCTCTGTCCCGGCCCAACGTATTACTCCGACCTGTTCCTAGTCGCAGAGAATCTGCAACGCCCGCTCAGAGCAGTGCTCGCGCGGTTGCGTGCCTACGGCTTTGATTTTCCACTGCTCCTTCCCGAGGAGCCCCAACTACTGGATGGAGCACTCCTCCAGCCAATCGGACTCTGGCTGGGTGTGGGATCCCATACTGTGATGCCATTCGCACACGTAGTGCTGGCCACGCATTCTCTCAATGCCAGTCCTCGCGACGTAACCGCCCACCTCGCACGTTATGGCGTCAAGACCTCGCGCAAGGAACTCCCGGAAGGGTTGCCCTTGGAGACCGCACGCAAACTTCTTTCCCGCTACTCCTACGGCAGCCCCGTACTGAGAGGCATGCTCCCCGTCAAGTTCAAGGACCTGCTTGATACTTCCTTGCAGATGCGGATTCCCATCACCGAAGTAGCGCACTGGTATCGCGAGCTAGGGCTTAACGTTCCCGATGTTGCCGAGACCATTCGGAATGCACTCGCTCACGTACCACGCTCCAAGAAGTGACGGGCCTCTGTCAAGCGTCGGGGTCGCCGAAGACCTTGCCTGGGTTGAAGATTCCTGCTGGGTCGAGGGCGTTCTTGATGGCGTGGTGCATGCCGACGACCGTGGGGCTGAGCTCGGCGTGGAGACCTTTTCGTTTGAGGAGGCCGACTCCGTGTTCTCCGGTGACCGTGCCGCCCATGGCGATTGCGTCGGCGACGATGTCGTCGAAGGCTCGTTGGGCTCGTTCGCGGGCTTCGTCGTCTCCGGGTGGGGTGATGATCAGCGGGTGGAGGTTGCCGTCGCCGGCGTGGGCGATGTTGGCGATCTGGGTGTTGTGGCGCTGGGCTGAGGCTTCGATGCGGGACAGCATTTCCGGGACCTTCGCGCGCGGCACGCAGACGTCTTCGGTGAGCACCGGGCCGAGGCGTTCCAGCGCCGGGTAGGCCAGTCGGCGCGCGGCGAACAGGGCGTCGGCCTCGTGTTCGTCGGTGGAGCGGGCGCTCCAGGTGGCTCCGGCCTCGTCGAAGCAGCGAAGCAGCGTGTCGACTTCCTGCTCCCCCGCCGCGCCCGGGGTGTCCGAGCGGCCCAAGAGCAGCACGTTCGCCTCGGCGCTGAGGCCCATGTTCTTCCACTCGTCGACCGCGCGCAGGCAGTGCTGGTCGAGCAGTTCCAGGGCTGAGGGCACTACTCCGGCAGCAGCCACCGCCGCGACCGCTTCGCCGGCCTCCACCAGCGAATCGAAGTAGCCGACCACCGTGCGTTCCGGGGCACGCAGACCCGGCAGCAGCTTGACCGTGATCTCGGTGATCACGCCGAGCGTGCCCTCCGAGCCCACGAAGAGGCCACACAGGTCGTAGCCCGCGACGCCCTTGGCGGTACGCCTACCGAGGCGGACCACCTCGCCGTTGCCGACGACGGCTTCCAGGCCCAGCACGTAGTCGCGGGTCACGCCGTACTTCACGCAGCACACGCCGCCGGCGTTGGTGGAGGCGTTGCCTCCGATGGTCGACCACGGCGAGCTGGCCGGGTCCGGCGGGTACCAGGCGCCGTGCTCGCGGCAGGCGGCACGCAGGTCGTCGTTCACGACGCCGGGTTGCACCACAGCAAGCTGCTCGCGCGGGTTGATCTCCAGGATCTGGTTCATGTCGGCCAGCGAGATGAGCACGCAGCCGTCAATGGCGTTGGCACCACCGGACAACCCCGTCCCCGCACCGCGCGGGACGACCGGAACGCCCAGTTCAGCGCAGATCCGGACGGTGATCGCCACGTCGTCGGTGCTGGTCGCGCGCACCACGGCGAGGGGTTTGCCGAACGGTGCCCACTCGGCTTCGTCGTGGGCGAAGCGGGCGGTGGAATCGGGATCCCTCAACAGCACCGACTCCGGAAGTTCCGCGCTCAAGGCCGCAAGCGCCCTCTCCGCCGTTCCCGACATATCGACCTCCGTCCGGGTTGAACCTCCCCCACGTTAACCAACGCGCCCGCAAACCGTTTCGCCAGAGCAACGACCTTCTGCACAGTCACCGGGCGAGCACTGTGGGTTTCCAAATTTCCCTAAATTTGGAAACCGGATCAGGCGGAGGCTTCGAGGAAGTGCGCGAGGACGTTGTGGAGGACCTCTGGCTGTTCGAGGTGCAGTTCGTGGGTCGTGTCGGGGACGCTCATCGCCGTCGTTTCCGGGCGCCATTCGAGCATCTCGGCAACGTCGGACGGCGACCCCAAGCGTTCCGGCATGATCATGCCGCATCGCCCGTGCAGGAGGTCAGCTGTTCGTCGCGATGATGGTGTTCACCAGGTCCGCACCCGGGAAGTCCATCATGATCACGCCGGTGCGAGGAAGATCGTTGCCCTGCAAGTGTTCCAGGGCATAGTCGTTCACGCCCCGGAATCCCGCCGCTCCGCAGGCAACCGCGTTCGGGAACGCCGCGGCGCTGGAGCCGCTGGTGAAGTTCAGGAACATCTCGCCCTGGTCCGCCGCCGTCGTCTTGTCCAGGTGGTCGCGGACCTTCGTCCACTTGTCGTCGATGTCGAACAGCGTCGGCACGTTGTACTCGTCCTGGACGTAGGTGCCCCAGGTTTCGTCGTTGAACTGGCCGATGCCGCGCCCCTGGTGCAGTCCGCCGCGCGGGCCCTGCAGCGCCGTCAGCACGATCTTGCCGCGCGCTTCGCCGAGCGTGGGCATCACGCCACCCGCTGGGTCGTGCAGGTACTTGCCGTTGGGGTCGTTATCGCGGTACCAGTCCAGGATCTGGGTCTCGTCGAGCTGGCTGTTCTCGTCGGTGCAGGAGCCGGTTTCGCCGGTGCACTCGGCTTTCAGCCGCAGCAGCAGCGTTTCGCCCGGGTGCGCGGCCAGGAAGTCGCCTGCCTTCTGCAGCACGTCGGAGAAGTTCGCGTTCTGGTAGAAGGGCCCGTGGTGCAGGGTGAACTTGTCGTCGTAGCGGCGCACCCGGATGTCGATGGCGCGGATGCCCGACTGCAGCTGGACGGCGAGGGTTTCCGCGCTGTCGCCGTGGTTCTCCTGCGTCTGGGAGAGGTCCCCGCCATGCAGCGACAGGGTCTGGTGCGTGCCTGGGATCGACAGCTGCGCCAGGCTCGCATCGTCGGGCAGCCCGGCCATCCAGTCCGGGTTCGACGCATCGGTGATGCTCTGGCAGTACGGCGCGGCAGCCGCCGTCCCCGGCACCATCGAGACCGACAACGCCAGCGCGAGCACAGCTGCCGCGCGAACCGCCTTCCCAGACATGCGCCCCAGAATTCCCGCCCCTGCTGCAACAACGGCCCGAATGGCGGGAAATCGCCAGTTCAGCCCGAGAAGCGGTGCTGCCAGATCTCCCGCGAGGCCTTGATCGGGTCCGCGACCACCGACGACGGGACGTTCCAGATGCGGACGCGGCGGTCGGCCTCCGAGTACGTCGGCCAGCCCGGGTCACCGGTCGTGGCGAAGGAGATCCAGGACTCGCGCAGTTCCGCCGAGAGGACCTCGAAGTCCGCGGGCATCTCCTCGCCGAGCATCCGGCGGAGCGGGTCTCCCGCGACGCCGAAGGTGAACGGCAGGTCCAGGCCGTGGCACGCGCCGAACACTCCACCGTTGAGCGGGCTGGGCCACGCGAACTCGTAGAGATAGCTGCGGCCGCCCGCCTGAGCGTGCGCTTCAGCGCTCCACAACGCCGGAATCCGGAACAGGTTGTCGCTGAGCATCAGCGTGTACAGCGCCGCGTCGTCCGTTCCCGGATATCCGGCCCGGTACTGCTCCACCGCGGACGGATCCAGCCGCAGGCCTCGTGCCAACAGCGCCGGATCCTTGACGGCCGCGGGCAGGTCCGCCGTGAACATGGTGGCTTCGTCGGCGTTGTAACCGCAGATCAGGTCCACGCCCTGACCCGAGCCGCCGCGCAGCATCGCCCACGGCAGGTCGTCGAGGACTTCGCCGTCGAAGACCACCGCGTACGGCGTCGAATTCGTCCAGGCCGCGCGGTTCTCGTTCATCTCCGCCATCGCCGCCGTTTGCGCGGTGTGGATGGTTTCCGGTGACACCTCGCCCAACGCGTCGGCCGTCGCCGGAACCCCCAGGCGGCTGACGACCAGGTCACTGGCCTTGCTGAACTCGTCCTCAGCGCAGAAAAGCGCACCGACGCTCTGCGCGATGCCGCGGCGGAACAGTCCTTGCCGGGCCGATCCGGCGGCTAGCGTGACCACCGAGGTCGCCCCGGCGGACTCACCGAAGATCGTCACGTTGCCCGAGTCGCCGCCGAACGCCGCGATGTTGTTCTGCACCCAGCGCAACGCCGCCAGCTGGTCCAGGATGCCGCGGTTGGCCGGAGCGTCCTGCACACGGCCGAATCCCTCGTATCCGACCCGGTAGTTCACCGTCACCACGACCACACCGGCCTGCGCCAGCCGCGTCGGGTCGTACTCCCCGCTCGTCCCGCCGAGGTAGGCGCCGCCGTGGATCCACACCATCACCGGCAGCCCGCCAGCGCGGTCCGGCGTCCACACGTTGAGGGTCAGCGAATCCGTGCTGTCACCGGGATTCCACGCCGCCGGGATGCCCGGCAGGAGCACCGGCTGCGGCACCGCAGCGCTGAACTCGGACGCATCCCGCACCCCGTCCCAGGGCTCAGGGGGTTGTGGCGCTTGGAACCGGCGCGGCCCGTCCAACGGGGCTGCGTAAGGAATTCCTTTGAAAACGCTCAACTCGCCGTCGGCGACACCACGCACCGCACCGTGCTCGGTCCGCGCCACAAGGTCCATGTCCTCATGAAACCAGGAAAACTCCGTTTGCGCGGCTGATTTCCTCCGAGCTCAAGCGCGGTCGGCCAGTTCGGCGACCGCCAGCGGCAGGGCCTCGCGGAACTTCTCCAGGTCCGGCACCGCGGCTCGGTTGGCCTGCACCCCGACGTGCACCGCGCCGTTGAACTGCGACACGGCGATCGCCAGCGCGTGCCCGGCCGCCAGCGGCGCCACCGGGTAGAGCTCGGCGAGCTCCGCGCCGTCCAGGGTTGCGCGGAAGCTCGGCAGCGGGACGTTGCTGATCAGCGCGTCGAACAGCAGCGCCGCGCCCTGCCCGGCCAGTGGCCCCGCCACCTGGTGCACGAGTTGCGGCATCCGCCCGGCCAGCACCGGGAACGCACCGGGCCCGCGCTGCGGTCCTGCGCTCTTGTTGCGCGCCATCTCCGCCCTGATCCACTGCAACCGCGCGACCGGGTCCAGCTCGGCCACCGGCAGCTCGCACAGGTAGCCGGAGAGCTGGTTGTTCCCGCCGTTGCGCTGGTTCGCACGGCGCCTGGACACGGGGACCAGCACGCGCACCGGCAGTTCGAGGTCGTGCCCGCGGGTGGCCAGCCACCGGCGCAGGGCTCCGGAGATCACCGCGAGCACCACGTCGTTGGTCGTGCCGCCGTGCTGGGCGCGGATCTGGCGCAGTTCGGCCAGATCCAGCGGCACGAGGGCGACTTTGCGTGCCGCGGAACCGGAGGCGTGCAGGGGCGAATCCGACTGCGGGAGCCGCACGTTGCGCATCACGGAAGAGGCGATGCCGAGCGACTCCCCCGACTTCGCTAGGGTCGAGCGCACCGTGCCGAACAGCTGCTGCGGACGTCCGAGCAGCCCCATCGCATCGCCGATCGGATTGCGCGGCGCTGGGACGGTTCCGGGCTTCGGGGTGAGACCGTCGAGCAGTCCGAGACCGACCTCCACCGCGTCGCGGCCGTCGGCCAGCGCGTGGTGGAACTTCACCAGCACCGCGAACCGGCCCTCGGCCAGTCCGGTGATCAGGTGCAGTTCCCACAACGGGCGGCGCCGGTCCAGCGACTCGGCGGCCAGTTCCGCGACCAGCTCGGCCAGCTCCTCGCGGCCGCCCGGAGTGGGCACCTGGTGGCCGTGCACGTGCTCGGCAGCATCGAAGCCGGGCGCCTCGGTCCAGCGCGGCTGCATCCAGGACCGGTCCAGGCGCAGCCGCAGCCGCGCGATCCGCTGGGCGCGCTCGGCCAGCAGCGCCAGCAGCCGCTCGCGGTCCGACTCGCCCTGCGGGGCGAACACCGCGACCGCGCCGAGGTGCATCGGCGCGGTTTCCCGTTCCAGGCACAGGAAAGCCCAGTCGAGCGTGTTGATCCCACTCGTCATCATCGGCACACCTCGTCGCGTGATCGACGTCATGCCGGAATCATCCGGCACCGCGGTTAAGGGATTGTTTCCGAGCCATGAACACCCAGGGATCGACAAATTCCGGCGGCCAGCTTCTCGGCGAGTTCGCCGAACGCCCGGTCCGGCAATTCCGAAACCAATTCACCTTCAACCGTGGGCTCGTCCCCCGCCCCACCTGCGATCACGCGGTGTTCGGGCACTGCTGGCGGCACCGACATCGATCTGGTCCTCCCTGCTGCGGACGCCATCCGGTACGACCGGAAAACCCGTTTCCCATTCCGGAGTCCGACACGTCCTCTTCACGTCGGCGCACCATTGCACCCAGCAGCGGAGTCCGAAATGGACCCTGCTGCGAGCGGCGAGTGCTTCGACCATAACGGAGCGGAAAGCGCGGGGAAGAACAGGGCGGTGTCAAGAATGCGCAAAGCCGAGCGTGATCGCTTCGTTGCGTGCGCCCGGACCGGCACCTGGTCCCCCACACGGCGCACGGAGCCAGCACGAATCCGACATCTGGCACGGGAGCCGGTGACACCGCGCATTGATCTGCCCAGCGCCCTGTGAGCGGATTCACCTGCGGTGCAAGCGAAAAACCCCGCCGCCCGGCGGTCTGACCGGGACGGCGGGGTTGTTCGGTTCAGCGGGTCAGGCGGCCTTCAGCACGCCCCCGATCAGCCCGAGGTTTGCCAGCACCTCGCGGGTGGCCTTGGACCGGTTGAGGCTGTAGAAGTGCAGCGCCGGAACGCCTTCGGCGATCAGCTTCTCGCACAGCCGGGTGGTGATCTCCAGCCCGGCCGCCCGGAAACCGGCCGCGTCCTCGCGCAGCGGGTCCAGCACCGCCGAGACCTCGTCCGGGATCGTCATGTTGCTCAGCTGGGTCGTCATGCCCAGCACCTTCGGCGTGGTGATCGGCATGATCCCCGGCAGCAGCGGCTGGTCGCAGCCGTGCTGGGCCAACCGGTCCCGCAGCCGCAGGAAGCGTTCCGGTTCCAGGAACATCTGCGCCACCGAGAAGTCCGCCCCGGCCCGCAGCTTGTTGACCATGTGCTTGGTGTCCGACTCCAGGTCGGGCGAGCGCGGGTGCAGGTGCGGGAACGCCGCGACGCCCACGCTGAAGTCACCGCACTCGCGCACCAAGCGCACCAGCTCGTCGGCGTAGGTGATGCCCTCCGGGTGCGGGATCCACTCGCCCAGCGGGTCGCCCGGCGGGTCGCCGCGGATCACCAGCACGTTCTTGATGCCCTCGGCCGCGTACGACCCGATGACGTGCCGCAGCTCGGCGATCGAGTGGTTCACCCCGGTCAGGTGCGCCATCGCCACCAGGGTGGTGTCGTTGGCGATCCGGCCGGTGGTGCGCACCGTGCGGTCCCGGCTGGATCCACCCGCGCCGTAGGTGACCGACACGTAAGCGGGGTCCAGCGGCTCCAGCTCCCGGATGGCTCGCCACAGGTGGCGTTCCTCCTCGTCGGTCTTCGGCGGGAAGAACTCCACCGAGAACACCGTCTTGCCGGGGCGCAGCCGGTCGATGACTTTGGTCATTACTGGCCTCCCTCATTCCCAGCTTGGTCTCGTCAAGCGGCAGAACCGCACCGTCCCGGGCAGCAGAACCCAACCCCGTGAGCACTTCGGGCTGCCACAGCAGCCCAACGTGCTCGCGGACCCCGCGGTGGCGACGCGGATCACCAAGTCGACCACCGTCAGGCAAGCGGCGGGGCCGCTTTCGGCGGTGAACAGCTACCGCGAGGCTCAACTGGCGACGGTCGGCGAACGTCGCATGCGCCGCCAGGCGCATAGCCCACCCTCGCAACCGGCACCGCCGCGGGTTCTCAGAGGCTTTCTCGCGTGGACAGCCCGTTTGCAGTGTATTTGTCATACATGAAAACGGGATCCCGCAGCGAGAAAGCCTCTGAGGTTCCGCTACCCGCACCGCCGCTCAGGACGAGTGCAGCTCTTTAAACCTCGGACGAACTCAGTACCGGTAGTGCTCCGGCTTGTACGGGCCGTCGACGTCGACGCCGATGTACGCGGCCTGCTCCTTGGTCAGCTTGGTGAGCTTGACGCCCAGAGCGTCGAGGTGCAGGCGGGCGACCTTCTCGTCCAGGTGCTTCGGCAGCACGTAGACCTGCTTGTCGTACTCGCCCGGCTTGGTGAACAGCTCGATCTGGGCGATCGTCTGGTTGGTGAACGAGTTCGACATGACGAAGCTGGGGTGGCCGGTGGCGTTGCCCAGGTTCAGCAGGCGGCCCTCGGACAGCACGATGATCGAGTGCCCGTCCGGGAACGCGTACTCGTGGACCTGCGGCTTGATCTCCTGCTTTTTGACGCCCGGGGTCTTCTCCAGGCCGGCCATGTCGATCTCGTTGTCGAAGTGGCCGATGTTGCCCACGATGGCGTTGTGCTTCATCTGCGCCATGTGGTCGGCGGTGATGATGTTGAAGTTGCCGGTCGTGGTGACGAAGATGTCCGCGATCGAGACGACCTCTTCCAGGGTGGTGACCTGGTATCCGTCCATCGCCGCCTGCAGCGCGCAGATCGGGTCGACCTCGGTGACGATCACGCGGGCGCCCTGGCCGCGCAGCGACTCCGCGGAGCCCTTGCCGACGTCGCCGTAGCCGCAGATCACCGCGACCTTGCCGCCGATGAGCACGTCGGTGGCGCGGTTGATGCCGTCGACCAGCGAGTGGCGGCAGCCGTACTTGTTGTCGAACTTCGACTTGGTGACCGAGTCGTTGACGTTGATCGCCGGGAACAGCAGTTCACCGGTCTTGGCCAGCTCGTAGAGCCGGTGCACGCCGGTGGTGGTCTCCTCGGTGACGCCCTTGATCTCCGCAGCGATCTTGGTGAACCGCTTGCCGTCGGCGGCGATGCTGTTGCGCAGCGTCTCCAGGATGACCTTGTATTCGTCCGGGTCGTCCTCGGAAGCCTGCGGCACCACGCCGGTCGCCTCGAACTCGACGCCCTTGTGCACCAGCAGGGTGGCGTCACCGCCGTCGTCGAGGATCATGTTCGGGCCCTGCTCGCCGAACTGGAACAGCTGGTCGGTGCACCACCAGTACTCCTCCAGCGTCTCGCCCTTCCAGGCGAACACCGGGATGCCCTCGGGCTTGTCCGGGGTGCCGTTCGGGCCGACGACGATCGCCGCGGCGGCCTCGTCCTGGGTGGAGAAGATGTTGCAGGACACCCAGCGGACCTCGGCGCCCAGCGCGACCAGGGTCTCGATCAGCACGGCGGTCTGCACGGTCATGTGCAGCGAGCCGGCGATCCGCGCGCCCTTCAACGGCTGGGCGGCCGCGTACTCCTCGCGGGTCGCCATCAGGCCCGGCATCTCGTGCTCGGCCAACCGGATCTGGTGCCGCCCGGCCTCGGCCAGCGCCAGATCCCTGACGGCGAACTCCAGGCCGTTGACCTTCTGCAGCTTCGCGCTCATGGCTTCCTTTCTCGTTTCGGAGATCTTGTCAGGTCTCCGCGGATCGGGTTCGTGTGCAGGGTAACGCCATTCCCACGGCGCCGACCTGCGTCGATCCGCGCTTTACGTGTTGAAGTACTTGGCTTCGGGGTGGTGCGCCACGATCGCGTCGGTGGACTGCTCCGGGTGGAGCTGGAACTCCTCGGACAGCACCACGCCGATGCGTTCGGACTCGAGCAGGTCGACGATCTTGGCGCGGTCCTCGATGTCCGGGCACGCGCCGTAGCCGAAGGAGTACCGGGCACCGCGGTAGCCGAGCTTGAAGAACTCCCGCACGTCCTCGGGGTCCTCCTGGGCCACCGTGCCGCCCTTGGACCAGGCCAGCTCGCGGCGGACGCGGCGGTGCCAGTACTCGGCCAGCGCCTCGGTGAGCTGCACGCTCAGCCCGTGCACCTCCAGGTAGTCCCGGTAGGCGTTCTTCGCGAACAGCTCGTTGGCGTAGTCGGCGATCGGCTGGCCCATGGTGACCAGCTGCATCGGCAGCACGTCCACCTGGCCGGTGCGCTCGGCCTGCTCCCGGGTGCGGAAGAAGTCCGACAGGCACAGCCGCCGGTCGCGCTTCTGCCGCGGGAAGAAGAACCGGGTGCGCTCCGGGGCGTCCGGCTCGTCCTTGTCCAGCACGACGAGGTGGTTGCCCTCGGTCACGCACGGGAAGTAGCCGTAGACCACCGCCGCGTGCTGCAGGATGCCCGCGGTGGACAGCTCGTCGATCCAGTGCCGCATCCGCGGCCGGCCTTCGGTCTCGACCAGCTCCTCGTAGGAAGGGCCTTCGCCCTTCTTGGCGCCGCGCAGGCCCCACTGGCCGAAGAACGTCGCCCGCTCGTCCAGCAGCGCCAGGTAGTCGGCGACAGCGACGCCCTTGACCACCTTGGATCCCCAGAACGGCGGGGTCGGCACCGGCTCGTCGGTGGCCACGTCGGACCGGGTGGTGTCGTCGTAACCGGGCTCCTCGCCCTGCTCGGCCTTGCGCTTCTCCGCGATGCGCAGCGAACGCTCGCGCCGGGCCTTGCGCTCGGCCTTCTTGGCCTCCTCAGCGGCGTCCTCCTCGGGGCTGTCACCGCGCTTGATGGACATCAGCCGGTCCATCAGGTGCAGGCCCTCGAAGGCGTCCTTGGCGTAGCGGACGTCGCCCTGGTAGGCCTCGTCGAGGTCGTGCTCGACGAAGGAGCGGGTCAGCGCCGCACCACCCAGCATCACCGGGTACTTCTGCGCCAGCCCCCTGGAGTTCATCTCCTCCAGGTTCTCCTTCATGATCACCGTGGACTTCACCAGCAGGCCGGACATGCCGATGGCGTCGACGCGGTGCTCCTCGGCGGCTTCGAGGATGGCGCCGATCGGCTGCTTGATGCCGATGTTGACCACGTCGTAGCCGTTGTTGGACACGATGATGTCGACCAGGTTCTTGCCGATGTCGTGCACATCGCCCTTGACCGTGGCCAGCAGCAGCTTGCCCTTGCCGCTGGAGTCGTCCTTCTCCATGTGCGGTTCCAGGTGCGCCACCGCGGCCTTCATCACCTCGGCGGACTGCAGCACGAACGGCAGCTGCATCTGCCCGGAACCGAACAGCTCGCCGACGACCTTCATGCCGGCCAGCAGGTTCTCGTTGATGATCTGCAGCGGCGCCTTCTCGAGCATCGCCGCTTCCAGGTCGGCCTCCAGGCCGTTGCGCTCGCCGTCGACGATCCGCCGCTCCAGCCGCTCGAACAGCGGCAGCTTGGCGAGCTCCGCAGCACGGGAGGCGCTGCTGGACTTCGCGGTCTGCCCCTCGAACAGCTCCATCAACTTCTGCAGCGGGTCGTAGCCCTCGCGGCGCCGGTCGTAGACCAGGTCCAGGGCGACGTTGCGAGCCTTCTCGTCGATCTTGCTCATCGGCAGGATCTTGGAGGCGTTGAGGATCGCGGTGTCCAGCCCGGCTTCCCGGCACTCGTTGAGGAACACCGAGTTGAGCACCTGCCGCGCCGCCGGGTTCAGACCGAAGGACACGTTGGACAGGCCCAGCGTGGTCTGCACCTCCGGGTGGCGCGTCTTGAGCTCCCGGATCGCGTTGATCGTCTCGATGGCGTCCTTGCGGACCTCTTCCTGACCGGTGGTGATCGGGAAGACCAGGCAGTCGATGATGATCGCGGACTCGTCCAGACCCCAGTTGGTGGTCATGTCCTCGATCAGCCGCTCGGCGACTCGCAGCTTCCACTCCGCGGTGCGTGCCTGGCCCTCCTCGTCGATGCAGGTCACCACCACGGTGGCGCCGTGTTCGACGGCCATCCGCATGACCCGCTCGTAACGGGAGCCCGGCTCGTGGCCGTCCTCCCAGTTGACCGAGTTGATCGCGCACCGGCCGCCCAGGTGCTCCAGTCCGGCCTGGATCACCTCGGGCTCGGTGGAGTCGACCATGATCGGCAGCGTCGAGGCGGTGGCCAGCCGCGAGGCCAGCTCCCGCATGTCGACCGTGCCGTCCCGGCCCACGTAGTCCACGCACAGGTCGAGCATGTGCGCGCCCTCGCGGGTCTGGGCCTTGGCGATCTCCACGCAGTCGTCGTAGCGGCCCTCCAGCATCGCCTCGCGGAACGCCTTGGAACCGTTGGTGTTGGTCCGCTCGCCGACGTTGAGGATCGAGGCGTCCTGGTCGAACGGCACCGTCTGGTACACCGACGACACCGCCGGAACGTGCTCCGGGCTGCGCGGCTCGGGGGTGATCCCCCGGACCGCCTCGGCCACCGCACGCACGTGCTCGGTGGTGGTGCCGCAGCAGCCGCCGACCAGGCGTGCGCCGTAGTCGTTGACGAAGCCGACCAGCGCTTCGGCCAGCTCGTCGGGCTGCAGCGGGTACACCGCGCCGTTGGGGCCCAGCTCGGGCAGGCCGGCGTTGGGCATCACCGACAGCGGGATCCGGGAGTTCTGCGCCAGCACCCGGAGGTGCTCGCTCATCTCCGCGGGACCGGTCGCGCAGTTCATCCCGATCAGGTCGATGCCCAGCGGCTCCAGCGCGGTCAGCGCCGCGCCGATCTCCGAGCCGACCAGCATGGTGCCGGTGGTCTCCACGGTGACCTGCGCGATGATCGGCACGTGCCGCCCGGCTTGGGCCATCGCCCGCTTGGCGGCGACGATCGAGGCCTTGGTCTGCAGCAGGTCCTGCGAGGTCTCCACGAGCACCACGTCGATGCCGCCGTCGAGCATGCCCAGGACCTGCTCGAGGTAGGCGTCGCGCAGCTGCGTGTAGGGAGCGTGGCCCAGCGTCGGCAGCTTGGTGCCCGGACCGACCGAGCCCAGCACGAACCGGGGCCGGTCCGGGGTGGAGTACTTGTCGGCGGCCTCGCGGGCCAGCGCCGAGCCCTTCTCGGCTAGCTCCCGGATGCGCTCCGGGATGTCGTACTCGGCGAGGTTGGCCCAGTTCGCGCCGAAGGTGTTGGTCTCGATCGCGTCCGAGCCCGCCTCCAGGTAGCCCCGGTAGATCGAGGACACCACATCGGGCCGGGTCACGTTCAGGATCTCGTTGCAGCCCTCCAGGTTGGCGAAGTCGTCCAGCGTCAGGTCGAAGCCCTGCAACGCGGTGCCCATCCCGCCGTCGGCGACGAGGACGCGCTCGCCGAGGGCGGTCAGGAACCCGCTCGGATCGTTCTGCCGATCTGCCATGCCGTGCCTACTCCCGTTGCTCAGCTGAGCTTCGCCCCGATCTCACCCGCAGCCTCGTCACCGTATGCCTCGGCGACTCGAACGAGGAACGATTCGCGCTCCACCTGGTACTCCTGCGGGCCGTCCGCCTCCAGTGAAACGGTCGCCAGCGCGCAACCTAGCTGGAGCGTCCGCTCGAGTTCCATATCGTGGGAAAGGCCGGCCAGGAACCCGGCGCGCAGCGCGTCGCCGACGCCGGTCGGGTCGCCCTTCTGCTTCTCCCTCGGCGGAGCCACCTCGAGGGTGGGCTGGTCCTTCGACTCCACCTGGACGCCCTTGGGGCCCAGCGTCGTCACCCACTTGCCGACCCGGTCGAGCACCTCGCCGTGGCTCCAGCCGGTGCTCTGCAGCAGCAGGCCGTGCTCATACTCGTTGGTGAACAGGTACTCGGCACCGTCGACCAGCTTGCGGATCGCGTCGCCGTCCATCCGGGCCAGCTGCTGGCCGGGGTCGGCGAGGAACCGGTAGCCGCGGTCCCGGCACTCCTGGGTGTGCCGCAGCATCGCGTCCGGGTCGTTGGCGGAGACGACGACCACGTCCAGTCCGCCGACGCGGTCGGCGACCGGCTTGAGCTCGATGTCGCGGGCCTCGGCCATCGCACCGGCGTAGAAGGTGGCGATCTGGTTGAAGTCGGTGTCGGTGGTGCACAGGAACCGAGCGGTGTGCTTGGTCTCCGAGACGTGCACCGAGCCGGTGTCCACGCCGTGCCGCTCCAGCCAGGATCGGTAGTCGTCGAAGTCGCGGCCGACGGCGCCGACCAGGATCGATCCGACGCCCAGCTGCCCGAGGCCGAAGGTGATGTTGGGCGCCACCCCACCGCGGCGCAGCACCAGCTCGTCGGCCAGGAACGACAGCGACACCTGCTCCAGGCGGTCGGCGACGAGCTGCTCGGCGAACCTACCGGGGTAGGTCATCAGGTGGTCGGTGGCGATGGATCCGGTCACCGCAATCCGCACTGCACTACTCCTTTACCAGGGGGCGATGGCCCCTAAGCTCCATTGAACGACCGGCGCACCGGGCTGCGGGGCGCAGTTGCCCGCGCCCCGCAGCCCGCGCACCAGCTCCGGGCGACCGACTCAGATGCCGGCGGCGCTCTTCAGCGCCTCGGCGCGGTCGGTGCGCTCCCACGGCAGGTCGACGTCACTGCGCCCGAAGTGACCGTACGCGGCGGTCGGGGCGTAGATCGGGCGCAAGAGGTCCAGGTCACGCACGATGGCGGCCGGACGGAGGTCGAAGACCTCGTTGACCGCGGCCTGGATCTTGACCGGATCGACGTTCTCGGTGCCGAAGGTCTCGACGAACAGGCCCACCGGGGCGGCCTTGCCGATCGCGTAGGCGACCTGCACCTCGATGCGGCTGGCCAGACCAGCGGCGACGGCGTTCTTGGCGACCCAGCGCATCGCGTAGGCGGCCGAGCGGTCGACCTTCGACGGGTCCTTGCCGGAGAACGCGCCACCGCCGTGGCGGGCCATGCCGCCGTAGGTGTCGACGATGATCTTCCGACCGGTCAGGCCCGCGTCGCCCATCGGGCCACCGACCACGAACCGGCCGGTCGGGTTGACCAGCAGCCGGGTGTCGGCGGAGTCCAGCCCGACCCGCTCGATCTCCGGGTCGATGACCTTCTCCTTGATGTCACCGGCCAGCATGCCCTCGAGGTCGATGTCGGCGGCGTGCTGGGTGGACAGCACCACGGTGTCGAGGCGAACGGCCTGGTCACCGGCGTACTCGATGGTGACCTGGGTCTTGCCGTCGGGACGCAGGTACGGCAGCACGCCGTCCTTGCGGACCTTGGTCAGCCGCCGCGACAGGCGGTGGGCCAGCGCGATCGGCAGCGGCATCAGCTCGTCGGTGTCGTTGCAGGCGTAGCCGAACATCAGGCCCTGGTCGCCGGCGCCCTGCTTGTCGATCTCGTCCTCGGCGCCCTCGACCCGGGTCTCGTGGGCGGTGTCCACGCCCTGGGCGATGTCCGGGGACTGCGATCCGATCGCGACGTTGACGCCGCAGGAAGCACCGTCGAAGCCCTTCGCGGAGGAGTCGTAGCCGATCTCCAGGACCTTGTCCCGCACGATGGTCGGGATGTCGGCGTAAGCGCTGGTGGTGACCTCGCCGGCGACGTGCACCTGACCGGTGGTCACCATGGTCTCGACGGCCACGCGCGACTTGGGGTCCTGGGCCAACAACGCGTCCAACACGGCGTCGCTGATCGCATCGCAGATCTTGTCCGGGTGTCCCTCGGTCACCGACTCACTGGTGAACAACCTGCGGTTGATCTCACTCACGACTGCTCCTCACCTCACACTGCTGCGGCGTTGATCCTTGCGTACGGCGGTGACCATTTACGGCACCGGGGGGTCTCACGCCCGGGCGTGGATGATGCCCCAGGCCAGGTTGCCCGCCTTACCACCGGAGACCCAGTTCTTCAGACCGGTCTTCATCTTGGCCCGGTACTCGTCGCTGATCTTGTCGGCGAGCTCGGCCTCGCGGCTCTCCAGCACCTCCAGCACGCGCCCGTAGTGGACGGGCAGGTACTGGGTCAGGTCGTCGAACTCGAAGTTCTGCAGACCGAGCCGGGCCAGCTCGCGGCGGTAGAAGCTCGGGGAGCCCATCGTGTCGAGGTTGATCCGGTTCAGGATCGGCCCGAGGTCCTTCATCCGCGCACCGTCGGCTGCCATCGGGTCGGTGAAGATGAAGGAACCCCTGCCCTTGAGCACGCGGGTCACCTCTTCCAGCACCCGCTCCCGGTCGCCGCTGTGCAGGATCGCATCCTGCGACCAGACGATGTCGAAGGCATTGTCCTGGAACGGGATGTCCTCGAAGGAACCGTCCTTGACCTCGATCAGCTCGTCCAGGCCGACGGCCCGGTTGAACTCGACGTTGCGGGCGTTCTCCACCTCGCTGAGGTTGAGGCAGGACACCTTGCAGCCGTAGGTCTTGGCCAGGTGGCGGGCGGCGCCGCCGTAGCCGGAGCCGATGTCGAGGATCCGGGTGTCCGGGGTGACCTCGACCTTGCTCGCCATCCGCTCCACGGTCCGGCGGGACGCGGCGTCGATGTCCTCGTCGGGCGTCTGGTAGATGCCGACGTGGATGTCGTTGCCTCCCCAGACGTGGTAGTAGAAGTTGTCCGCGTCCTCGGAGTTGTAGTAATCGCGGGCGGTGTGCACTGCGGTCGAGTAGACGTCGGAGAGCTCCTCGTCCGGCCGGTACTTCTTCTCCGCGACGTGGATGAAGAAGTCCGGTTCGTCGTCGTGGTAGGTCTCCTGGAAGTCGCCGTAGGTGTCGATCCGCTGGAAGCCGACCTCGCGCATGAGCCGCCGCGTGTAGTTCTTCCGCAGCGGGTACATGTTCAAGAAGAATTCGGACTTGTCCGGGAACGTGTACTTGAATCGAGCCAGGCCGTCGTCGATGTAATCCGGTTCCGCGGAAACATCATCACCGGCGTAGTAATAGGTGTGCTTCGAGGAGAATCCGTTGTCCAGAATCGCGTCGTAATTTCGCTGGTCGATGATCAGCACGCCGTCGTGCTTGAGCATCGCGTAGAACTCAGCGAGCGCTTTGCGCCGATCCCGTTCGGAGAACAGGTGGGTGAACGAGTTGCCCAGGCAGATGATCGCGTCGTATTCGCCGTGCACGTCACGATTCAGCCAGCGCCAATCCGCGTGCACCACGCGCAGGATGTGACCGCCGTAGGTCAGACCGTTGCTGAAGGCCTTGGCCAGCATCTGCGGGCTGCCGTCGGCGCTAACCGCCTCGAAGCCCTCCTCCAGCAGCCGCACCGAGTGGAATCCGGTGCCGGTGGCCACGTCGAGGACCGAACGAACGCCGCGAGCCTTGAGCTGGTCGATGAAGAACGAGCCTTCGCTCTCGTAGCGTTTCTTCCAGTCGATGAGCTCATCCCACTTCTCCACGAAGCTGCCGACGTACTCGTGGGTGTAGTGGTCGGACTCGCGCACTTCCAACGGATTCTCGCCGAACACCTGCTCCTCGCGCGCCACCAGATCGGCGGTATCCGGAGATCCGGGGGTTGCGCTGGATGCGAGGTCGTCCACGCTCTTGGCCATGCTCCACTCCCACCACTCACGTTGGTCATGCGCCACCGCACACACTCGAGCGCGCGCAAAATCGCACCCGAGCTCGTCCGTGGCCGCGCCGGGTCGCCACTGCAAAAAGGCAACACCTCAGATCGGCGCGGGCAGCCGAGAAACGCTCAAGGCCGCAATGCACAACGCCGATCTCACTCGATCGGCATCCTTGCCGATCGGCGTGACGCGGAATTCCTGCGTCAGTTGAACAACTTATGCGAAGGAGATCTCAAAGCAAGCGTACAAACGTGTGACGCTAATCACCGCAATACGATGAATGCGTGATTCGAAAAATCACCCTGGGTGAATGAATGCGCTACCACCAGCGCCAATTCAGAGTATTTGCACGAGGGGTAACGATCGGATGCGTGCAGTGCGTCATGGAGTTGTGTACACTGCGCGCGCATCGACTTAGCACAACAGTTGAAAATTCCGCAACCGCAAGCCGATGAGAATTGGATGACCAGGCGCCGCGGCGGTCGACTTCTTCTCTTCTCAGCCGTTTCATCGCGACGCGGACCAAAGATGTTACGATGCCGGCCCGTGCAATTCCAGTGCCATTCGCGACGTTTCGATCCCCCATTCGGACCTGCGGTGGAACGTGGCACGCACCCGGAGGCGCGTGCCACGCGTGCTCACCCCTTCAGCTCCGGGAAGTCCTCCTCGCGGAACTCCCCGCCCCGACCGCCGGCGTCGGTCAGCTCGTCCTCCCGGCGGCGCAGCTCCACCCGGCGGATCTTGCCGGAGATCGTCTTCGGCAGCTCGTAGAACTCCAGCCGCCGCACCCGTTTGTAGGGCGCCAGCTGCTCGCGCGCGAACCGCAGGATGGACAGCGCGGTCTCCCTGGTCGGCTCGTGCTGCCCGGTGAGCACCACGTACGCCTTCGGCACCGACAGCCGGATGGCGTCCGGCGCCGGCACCACCGCCGCCTCCGCGACCGCCTCGTGCTCCAGCAGCACGCTCTCCAGCTCGAACGGCGAGATCCGGTAGTCGGAGGCCTTGAACACGTCGTCGGTGCGGCCCACGTAGGTGATGTAGCCGTCCGCGTCGCGGGAACCGACGTCACCGGTGTGGTAGTGACCGCCCCGCGTCACCGCGGCGGTGCGCTCGGTGTCGTCGGCGTAGCCGGTCATCAGCCCCACCGGGCGCGGCTGCAGCGCCAGGCAGATCTCGCCCTCCTCGGCGGGCTCACCGGTGACCGGGTCGAGCAGCTGGACGTCGAACCCGGGCAGCGGCCGCCCCATCGAACCGGACCGCACGTCCTGCCCCGGGGTATTGGCCACCTGCACGCTGGTCTCGGTCTGGCCGAAGCCGTCGCGGATGGTCACCCGCCAGGCGCGGCGCACCTGCTCGATGATCTCCGGGTTCAGCGGCTCGCCCGCGCCGACCACTTTGGACGGCGGAGTGGCCAATGTGGTCAGGTCGGCCTGGATCAGCATCCGCCACACCGTCGGCGGGGCGCAGAAGCTGGTGACGCCGCAACGCTGCATCTGCGCCATCAGCGCGGCGGCGTCGAACCGCTCGTAGTTGTAGATGAACACCGTCGATTCGGCGTTCCACGGCGCGAAGACGTTGCTCCAGGCGTGCTTTGCCCATCCCGGCGAGGAGATGTTGAGGTGCACATCGCCCGGTTCCAGGCCGATCCAGTACATCGTGGACAGATGTCCGATCGGGTAGGAGACGTGGGTGTGCTCCACCAACTTCGGCAGCGCGGTGGTGCCGGAGGTGAAGTACAGCAGCATCGGATCGTCTGCGCGGGTGGTCCTGTCCGGCGTGAACTCCTCGTCGGCGACAGCGCTGTCCGTATAGGACGTCCACTCCGGAACCGGCTCACCGACGGCGATCCGGGTGTAGTCGCCGGGCACGTCGGCGAACTTCGCGGCATCGGCCGATGTGGTCACCACGTGCTTGGCGCGGCCCCGGTCGATGCGGTCGCGCAGGTCGGCCGGGCCGAGCAGCGGTGTCGCCGGGATGATCACCGCGCCGAGCTTCATCGCGGCCAGGATCGTCTCCCACAGCTCCACCTGGTTGCCCAGCATGAGCACCAGCCGGTCGCCGCGGGCCACGCCGAGCCCGCGCAGCCAGTTCGCGACCTGGTTGGAGCGCCGCGTCATGGCCCGAAACGACACCTTGCGCTCCGAGCCGTCGGCCTCGACGATCCACAGCGCGGTACCGTCGCGCCGCTGACCGATCGAGTCGAACCAGTCCAGCGCCCAGTTGAACTCGGCCGGTCGCGGCCACTGGAACTCCCGCCGCGCGGTGTCGTAGTCCGTCCGGTGCCGCAACAGAAAATCCCGCGCGGTCAGGAACATCTCGGTAGCGCTACCTCGGGCCTCGGTCACGTCCACACCCTCCTGGGCTCGGCAACATCGCCGGAATGCTGAAGCGGGCCAACAACGTAACCCCGTTGATCCCAGCGGATCCACGACTTTGCTCCGATTTGCGGGCCCTCTTTCGGCCGCGTTGACTGTCCGTGCGTTCATGGTCATTGTTGTCGATTGATGGAGCTCCGTGTTCGATCAAAATCGACAGCTCGCCCCCGGCGATGAGGAGTGGTTCCAGCATGGGCTTGCGCGGCGATTCGAGCAGCGATCCCCTCTCCGGCTCCCCCGCCGCCTGCCCTCCACCGACCACCGCGACGCGACTTCCGTTGAAGTCGGACGTGCGATTTCAATGGAATTCGCACACATCCCTCTCGGTTCCGCCTGCATCTGGAGGCAACGTTGTTGTTGCGCGTCCTGCTGCTCACCGCACTGCTCGCGGCGTCTTCCGGGATCACCGCGCCCCCCGCGATGGCCTCCGCTGAGGCGTGGCGGCCGAAGCCGCCGCCGTTGACCACGCCGTGGACCGACCAAGTCGGCCCGGACAACGCGCTGCCCGAGTACCCCCGCCCGCAGCTGACCCGCGACCACTGGCTGAACCTCAACGGCCTGTGGTCCTACGGCGGTGGCAGCACGCCGCCGCGGCAGACCCACGAGCAGATCCTGGTGCCCTACCCGCCGGAATCCGGGCTGTCGGGCATCCAGCGACACGACGACCACATGCTGTACCGGCGGACGTTCCAGCTGCCGCCGGACTGGGCCGGGCAACGCGTGCTGCTGCACTTCGGCGCAGTCGACCAGAAGGCCGAGGTGTCGGTCAACGGCCGCCAGGTCGCGGTGCACGAAGGCGGCTACACCGCATTCAGCGCGGACATCACCGATGCGCTCAACGGCAAGGGCAGGCAGGAAGTCTCGGTCGCCGTGGAGGACCGCAACGAGGCCAACCCGTATCCCGTGGGCAAGCAGCGCAACCACCCGAGCGGAATCCTCTACACCTCGGCCTCCGGGATCTGGCAGACCGCCTGGCTGGAGCCAGTGCCGCCGGAGCACGTCGCCAAGCTCGACATCACCCCGGACCTGACCGGGTTCGATCTCACCGCGCACACCTCGGCGCAAGGCGGGCAGCCGGTCGAAGCCGTCGTCCTCGACCGGGACGGCCAGGAGGTCTCCCGGACCGAAGGACAGGCCGGCACCACGCTGCGGCTGCCGGTGCCCGAGCCGCACCTGTGGACGCCCGACGACCCGTACCTCTACGACATCAAGGTGCGGCTGCTCGACTCCGGCGACGAGGTGGGCAGCTACGCCGGGCTCCGCACCGTCGAACTGCTGCCCGACGCGCAGGGCCGACCGCGGATGGCGCTCAACGGCAAGATCGTGTTCCAACACGGGCCCCTGGACCAGGGCTTCTGGCCGGACGGCATCTACACCGCGCCGACCGACGAAGCGCTGCGCTTCGACCTGGAGGCCACGAAGGAGCTGGGCTTCAACATGGTCCGCAAGCACGTCAAGGTCGAACCGGCCCGCTGGTACTTCTGGGCCGACCGGCTGGGCCTGCTGGTGTGGCAGGACATGCCGTCGCTGCCGATCGACCTCGCCGACCCGCCGGGCAGCAACCCGGCGCCGACCGAGCAGGAGCGCGCCAACTACCGCACCGAGCTGACCGCCATGATCGACCAACTGCGCAGCGTCACCTCGATCGTGGCCTGGGTGCCGTTCAACGAAGGCTGGGGCGAGTTCGAGACCGCCGACATCGCCGACCTGACCAAGCGCACCGACCCCACCCGCCTCATCAACATCAGCAGCGGTGTGAACTGCTGCTACTCGCTGCCCGACAGCGGCGCCGGGGACATCTACGACGACCACACCTACGTGGGGCCGGGCAGCCCGCAGGTGCGCGACCACCGCGTGGTGGTCGACGGCGAGTACGGCGGTCTGGGGCTGGTCGAGGAGGGCCACCTGTGGCCGGGCCCGCCCGGCGCGTACGAGATGACCGACAGCCGCGAGGCTTTGACCCGGCGCTACGTCGAGGTCAACGACGCCCTGGTGCGGATCATCAAGTCCAACGGCTTGTCCGCGGCGGTCTACACCCAGACCACCGACGTGGAGAACGAGGTCAACGGCTTCCTCACCTACGACCGCCGAATCCTCAAACCCGACCAGGACGCGGTCCGCACCGCCAACCAGGAAGCCATCGACGCGGGCACCCCCTGACGTCGACTGGCATGCCCACCAGCACCGGGCCACAGTGGACCCGGCCACCACGCGTCACCGTTCTCCGAGGTCCCGTCACCTAACGAGGAACTACAGTTTCAATTGAAACTGTAAAACCCACCCACGGCGGATCACAGTTTCAATTGAAACTGTGGCTCGGGTTGTCCACCCATCGGGAGGAAAGCACGATGCGACGCTTCAGCAGACGCGCGGCGCTCGTCACCGCGGCCGGCGCCACCACCGCCGCCGCGCTCGCCGGACCCGCCGGCGGCTCCGCTGTGGCGCAGCCGCCCGGTGGGGTGCAGACCGCGAACGGCCGGTTGTACGAGATCCGCTCCGGCAGGCAGCGGGCGGTGATCGCCGGGGTGTCCGCGACGCTGCTGTCCTGGCAGGTCGATGGGCGGGAGCTGTTGCTCACGCACAGCGCCGACGAGGTTGGCGAGGGCTACCGGGGCAAGACGATCCTGCCGTGGCCCAACCGCATCGACCACGGCAGCTACACCTTCGAAGGCCAGAAATTGCAGGTACCGGTCAGCGAGCCCGAGCGCGATGCAGCGCTGCACGGCCTGATGAGCTTCGTGGAGTGGCAGCCCGTCCAGCACCGAGCGGACGGGGTGGTGCTGGAGTACCTGCTACCGCCGTCCTACGGCTACCCGTTCCAGCTGTCGTTCCAGATCGAGTTCGCCGTGGACGACTCCGGGGTGCGCAGCACGCTGACGGCGAAGAACGTCGGCCGCACCGCCGCCCCGTTCGGCACCGCCAACCACACCTACCTCGCCGCGGGCGCCGACCGCATCGACGGCATCGTCTTCGAGCTGCCCGCGAGCACGCACTACTTGGTGAACGACCGGCTGATCCCGACCGGGAAGGACTCGGTGGAAGGCAGCCAGTACGACTACCGCCAGGCCCGGCCGATCGGCGATACCAAGATGGACACCGCCTTCACCGACCTGACCCGCGGTCCCGACGGCAACGCCGTGGTGCGCTTCGCCCGCCAGGACGGCATCACCGCCGAGCTCTGGGTCGACCCCACGCACGGCTACCTGCAGGTCTACACCGACGACAGCCCGAGCACGGAGCGGCCGACACGCCAGGGCATCACCGTGGAGCCGATGACCTGCGCCCCCAACGCTTTCGTCACCGGCGACGGTCTGATCACCCTGCAACCGGGCGAAACCCACCGCGGCACCTGGGGATACCGCATCGCCCGCTGACGGATCGTCGTTCCTCGGCCCGCCGGTACAGTGATCGCGTGGCCGAGTACATCCAGATCCCCACGCCCGCCGGGAAGTTCGACGCCCTGACCGCCGGCCCGCAGGACGGCCGCCCGGTCCTGTTGCTGCACGGCTTCCCCGAAGCCGCCGTGGAGTGGAGCGAGCAGCTCTCGGTGCTCGGCGCCGCCGAGTGTTTCGCGGTCGCGCCGGACCAGCGCGGCTACTCCCCGGGCGTGCGCCCGGAGCAGGTCAGCGACTACCGGATGTCGGAACTGGTCGGGGACGTGCTGGCCATCGCCGAGCACTTCGGCTGGGATCGCTTCGACCTGGTCGGCCACGACTGGGGCGCCGCTGTGGCGTGGGCGACCGCCGCCGAGCACCCCGACCGCATCCGCACCCTGACCTCCGTGTCGGTGCCACACCTGGACGCGTTCAACGCGGCGCTGGGCAGCGACGAGGACCAAGCCCAGCGCTCGGCGTACATGCAGGGCTTCCGCAATTCCACCGCGGAGAAGACGCTGCTGGCCGACAACGCCAAGAAGCTCCGGCAGATCTACTACCCCGGCGTGCCGGAGCACCACGTCGACGACTACGTGCAGCGGCTGACCGAGCCGGGCGCGCTGACCGCGGCGCTGAACTGGTACCGGGCCGCGCGCTACGACAGCGGCGAGCTCGGGCCGATCGAGGTGCCGACGCTGTACGTCTGGAGCACCGAGGACGTGGCGTTCGGTTCGACGGCGGCGATGGCCACCGCGGCGCACGTCACCGGGCCCTACCGGTTCGAGATGCTGGAGGAAGTCTCGCACTGGGTCCCGGAGGAAGCGCCGGACAGCTTCACCCGGCTACTGCTGCAGCACCTGGTCAGCCACCAGGCGTGAAAGAACGTGCGGCGGGATCCAGGTCCCGCCGCACGTTTCGCTGGAGAAGATCAGGGGCGGTTCTGCGGCAGCGAGTCCGCCAGGAACCCGACGAACTCCGTGCCGACCGCGTCGAACACCGCGCCCTCGTGGCCGCCCGGCACGTAGGAGACCACCGGGGTGTTCGGGTGCCGCTCGATCAGCTCGTTGATGCCGTCCAGGAACGGGTCCGCGTCGCCGGTCCACACGCCGACCGGCACGTCGCCGAGCTCGTCGAGACGGCGCAGCGGGTCCACCTTCAGCCACTCGTCCTCACTGGTGAAGGCTTCCTTCTCCTTCATGCCGTCCCAGTCCAGCTGCAGCGCCGGGGCGAGCTCGGCGACAGCGGCAACGGGCTTGCCCGCCACGCTGCGGTCCTCGGCGTAGGTCAGCGCGCCGAACCCTCCGGTCGATATCCCCGCAACGGCGAAGGGCAGACCTTCCTCATCGCCGAAACCGCGCTCGCGCAGCCAGTCCGGCAGCTCGTCGTTCAACATCGACGCGAGGTCACCGTTGGCCGAACCGTCGTTCCAGTACGGGTTGTAGCCGCCGTCGGCCACTGCGAACGCGAACGCCGGGATCTGGCCCTCGTGGTAGAGCCGCTCCAGCGAAGCCAGCGTGTCGTACGGGATCGGCGTCGGGTCCACGCCGTCGCGACCGTGCAGGTAGAGCACGACCGGCAGGTTCTCGGTGGACTCCAGCCCGGTCGGGTAGGCCAGGTAGAGCTGCACGTCGGTGCCGCGGCTCTCGGAGTAGACCTGCTCGGTGTGGATCTCCGGCATGGCCTGTTCGGACGCGGCCGGCGCGGCGTCGACCGCCGGTTCCGGCGGGGCGGGTGGAGCCGGTGGAGCCGGTGGCTCTGCGCACCCGGCGAGCGATACCACTGCTGCTGCCGCCGCGAGCAAGCTTCCGATTCTCCGTGCGCGGGACACGCCACCTCCAAGTCCGTTAGGTCTGATTCCCACGTTACCGACCCGTAGATCCTTGCCCGGACCTCGGGTGGCCGCGAGCATGGCAGCAAGATCCGCCAGCGCGGGCGGATCAGGAACGCTGAGGAGCGGCACGTGAAGGGTTCCGAAAGCCTGCTGGCCACCGCGGTCAGCGCCGGCGTCCAGGTCTGCTTCGCCAACCCCGGCACCACCGAGATCCCACTGGTCGAGGCGTTCGACCAGGTCAAGGGACTGCGGTCGGTGCTAGCGCTGTCCGAGGGAGTGGTCACCGGAGCAGCCGACGGTCACGCCCGGATGACCGGTACTCCAGCGATGACGCTGCTGCACCTCGGCCCGGGATTCGCCAACGGGATCGCGAACCTGCACAACGCGCGCCGCGCCCGCACACCGATGATGAATCTCATAGGCGAGCACGCCTCCTGGCACCAGGCCGCCGATGCGCCGCTAACCAGCGATATCGAATCGTTGGCGGGCCCCGTTTCGGGCTCGGTGAGTCGCACCACGTCGGCGGCGAACGCCGCCGCGGAGTTCGCCGAGGCATACCAAGCCACCATGCAGCAGCGGCTCCCCGCCACGCTCATCACTGCTGCCGACCACATGTGGGAACAGGGCGGCAAACCCGTCGAGATCGCGGCGGTGCCCGAGCCACCGACGGTGGACGACGAGCAGGTCACCGCGATCGCCAAGCTGCTCGCCAGCGGAAGCGGGCGCCCCGCTTTCCTGCTCGGCGGGCGCGCGCTGGAACCCGACGGGGTCCGCGCCGCGGCGCGCATCGCCGCCACGGTCGGCGGTGAGCTGTTCGCCGAACGCTCTCCCGCTCGCATCGACCGAAGTCCGGGGATCCCTCCCATGCGGTCGATCCCGTACTTCCCGGAGGACGTTCTCCGCACCCTGGAAGGGTTTTCGCACCTGATTCTGGTCGGCGCCCGCACCCCGGTGTCGTTCTTCGGCTACCCGGGCGTGCCGAGCTACCCAGTGCCTGACGACATGCAGGTGCAGACCCTCGCCGACGTCGAGCAGAACGCCGTCGAGGCGTTGCAGGCACTGGCGGAGGCGACCGGCAGCGCGGCCACCGAACTACCGGTGATCGCGCGGCCCGAGGTGCCGACGCCGAACGGCGCGCTGTCCGCGGCCGACATCGCAGCGGCGATCGTGCTCACCCAGCCGGAGAACGCGATCGTGGTCAACGAAGGCGTGTCCTCCGGTGCGGCGTTCCCCGCGATTGCCGCGGCTGCGCCAGCGCATTCGGAGCTGACCAACACCGGCGGCGCGATCGGCATGGGTCTGCCGGTGGCCACGGGTGCCGCGATCGCCTGCCCGGACCGGGCGGTCATCAACTTCCAGGCGGACGGCAGCGCGGCCTACAGCGTCCAGGCACTGTGGACACAAGCTCGCGAAGGCTTGAACGTCACGACCGTGATCTGCGCGAACTCCCGCTACGGAATCCTGCAAGCGGAGCTCCGCCGGGCGGGCGTCGACCACCCAGGTCCGGCGGCCGCGAGCATGACGAGCCTCGCCGGGCCCACAGTGGACTGGACGGCGGCAGCGCGCGGCTTCGGCGTCCCCAGCACCCGCGCTACGACCGGCACCGAACTCCTCGACGCCCTGCGCCGAGCCCACGCCGAACCTGGCCCCCACCTCATCGAAGCCGTCCTTTGAAGTCGACCTCCGGGATCCCTTGGGCGGGGTGTCAGTTCTGCCTATAACTGACACCCCGCCGTGCCCGGCGTTCACAGGACGACGATGCCGAGGAAGGCCCGGGTCATGCGACCTCCAGCTCGCGGGTCGGGCCGAAGAGCTCGAAGTGGATCCGGTCTTCGGCCAGGCCTCGGGCGATCAGTTGGCGGCGCACTCGCGCCATGAACGGCAACGGTCCGCACAGGTAGGCCTCCGCTTCGGCGGGCAGGTCGACGTCGTCGAGGTCGATCAGGCCGGACCGCAGGTGGACGTCGGTCCGCCGGACGTCGAGATCCTCGTACCAGCGGTGCAAGGTCGCGGACGGGAGCTCGTCGACGAGGGTCTTCAGCTCGGCGCGGTGGGCGTGGCGGGCCGGTGAGCGATCGGCGTGCAGCACCAGCACTTCCCGGTGCGGTGAGGTGCGCCGGAGGTGGTGCAGGAAACCGATCATCGGGGTGATCCCGATGCCCGCGGAAACGAGCACCAGCGGAGCCTCACCGTCGGACAGGACCAGTTCTCCGAAGGGCGCGGAAACTTCGAGCTCGTCGCCTTCGAAGACGTTGTCGTGCAAGAAGTTCGAGACCTCGCCGGCGGGGACGAGCGCGTCTTCGGACCGGTTGGGCGGGACCGCCTTCACCGAGATGCCCACCGAAGTCTCGTCGGGCACCCGGGTGATGCTGTACTGCCGGATCTGGCGGGCTCCGTCGCGGAGCCGGACCGCGACCGAGACGTACTGCCCCGGCCGCGCGGACGGTAATGGCGCATCATCGGGCGCTGCCAGCACGAAACTCACGGTGTCAGGCGCCTCCTGCGCCCGCTGGCGAACCACGAGTGTGCGCCAGACATCGCCGGGCGCCACCCCGGCCTCGTCGTACAGGGTTCGCTCGATCTCGACGAGGGTGTCGGCCATGTGCCAGTAGACCTCGTCCCACGCGGCCGCGACCTCCGGTGTCACCACCTCCTCGCCGAGGACTTGGACGATCGCGGCGAAGAGGTGTTCGTGGACGATCGGGTACTGGTCCGCGGTGATGCCCAGCGAGGCGTGCTTGTGCGCGATCCTGGTGAGCACCGTCCGCGGGTCCGGGCCCTCCGCCGCGACGAGCAGGGTGGCGTAGGCCGCGATGGCCCCGGCCAGCGCGCGCTGCTGGTCGCCCTGTGCCTGGTTGCCGCGGTTGAACAGGTCGCGCTCCAGTTCGGGGTGCGCGGCGAAGAGGCGCCGGTAGAACACCGGCGTGATGTCGTCGATGGCCGCGCCGATCACGGGCAGGGTGGCGCGGACGACTTCGGTCGAAGCTGAGGAGATCATCGGGGGCGCCTTCGTCGGTCGGACCTGCTTCGGTGGGATGCCGATCAGCTCGGCGGGCCGGTGGCGAGCGAGAGCAGCAAGGATCGGGTAGGCGGCGCGGCGACGTCCGCGATGGTCAGCGGGTCCAGCGCGGCGAAGAACGCCTCCTGCGCTTGACGCAGCGCCGATCTGAGCCGGCAGCCACCGCGGAGCGGACAGGGGTTGGCGCCGTCGCACTCCACGACCTCCCCCGCGCCTTCCAGCTCGCGGACGACGAACCCCACCGAGGTCTCGTGCGCACCTGCGGCGAGGCGGAGTCCGCCCGCGCGGCCGCGCCTGGTCTCGACGAGCCCGAGCTTCTGCAGCTCGGTCACGACCTTCGCGGCGTGGGTATAGCGGACGTGGAGCTGCTCGGCGAGCGTCCTGGTCTGCGCCCGGTCGTCCTCGTCGAGCACGGCCAAGCGCATCACGATGCGGAGCGCGAGATCGGTGAACGCGGTGAGCTGCACACCTGCACGCTATTATATTCCGCATCTCAGATGCGGAATAAATTCTGGTGGGCTCCGCCACTACCTGGAGAACGACCGTGAGTCCCTCCGGGACTCGACCCGAAGGGACTCACGGACCCCCAGTGCTCAACCCGCGACGAGCATCCGCTCGTCGTCGAGCAAGCCGTGGCGGATCGCGAACGATGCCGCTTCCAGGCGGGAGTGCACCCCGAGCTTGGTCAGCACCGACTGCACGTGCGTGCGCACAGTTGTCGGTGCCACCCCCAGTTGTTTGGCCATCGCCGTGGTGTGCGCGCCGTCGACCAGCATGCGCAGGCACTGCCGTTCCCGGGCGGTCAGATGGGAGGCAAGCCTGCGGGCGTCGGTGGTGCCAGCCAGGCGCGGCGTGCGCGAGGCCGCCAGCTCGACGACCACCTCGCCGTCCATCACGCCGCGGATCGCCCCGGCCAGCACCGCCAGCCCGCACATCTTGTTCACGTAACCCGCCGCTCCCTTGCCCAGCGCCGTGCGCATGCCTTGGACGTCGCAGTCGGCGGTGAGCACCAGGATCCGGGTGCGCCCGCCGGCGTTGAGCAGCTCGCCGATCACGTCCAGGCCGTCGCCGTCGCCGAAGAACCGGTCCAGCAGGCAGAGGTCCGGTTGGTGGGCTCGGACCGCGGTGACCACGTCTCCGACGTTGTCGGCGGTGCCCACGACCCGGTGGCCGTGCTGCGGCAGGGTCGCGACCAGCGCGTCGACGAAGATCGTGTGGTCGTCGCCGAGTACCAGGTCCGTCATCCTGGTCACCTCGCCAGGTGCGACGGGAACACCAGCCGCGCGCAGGTTCCGCCGCCCGGTGCCGGGTCGACGCGCAGTTCGGCACCGCAGCGCCGGGCCAGCGCGACCACGATGCTCAGTCCGAGCGAGGCCATGCCGCGCGGTCCGCGGCCGAATCCCGGTCCGTCGTCGGTGATCTCGACGCGCAGCTCCCCCACGGACTCGCGCACCGCCACGGTCACCCTGCTGCCCGCGGCGCGCACCGCGTTGTCCAGCAGGTTCGACACCATCCGCCACAGCAGCGTCTGATCGGTGCGGATGGTGACCTCGGCGCCCTCCAGCAGCACCACCTCGGCCGGTCCGCGCAGCGACTTGACCGCGACGAGCTGGGTGAGCAGCTCTCGCAGTGCGAAGCCGTCCTCGCGCGGCTGTTCGCGCAGGTCGACCAGCTCCAGCAGCCGGTCCAGCTCCAGTTCCATCAGCTGCAACCGGTGCAGCGCTTCGCCAGGCAACGCCGGGTCGGCGCGCAGGCCGTCCGCGATGTAGGACAGCGTCGCCAGACCGTGCCCGAGATCGTGCAACAGGCTGCGCAACTCAGTTCCACCCCGCGAACCGCGAGGACCGGGCAGTTCAGGTGCCCGGACCGTTTCGGTAATCGTGTGCACAGCGACTCCTCTCCCCCAACAGCAGTCTGTGCTACCCGGCAAATCGCCTACTGCACGCGAGGTGTTGCAACTGCTGCACGATGGGGGGTGCGGCTACTCCACGTGCAGAAGGAAATCGGGCTTCCGGGCGGCACCGGTCGTCGTTCCCGCGGCGAACCGCTACGTTGCGTCACTCCGCTCGATACGCCCTGTCCAGGGCAGTTGCCAACGCCCCGATCTCGTGACGGCCGTCCAGCCGAGCGCGCGCGGCCCCTGCCAGCCGGGCGGCTTCGATCGGGTTGTCCAGGAGGTGGGCCACGGCAGCGGCCAGCAGGTCAGGCCGGTGCGGTGGCACGAGGAGTCCGGTCTCGCCGGGCGCCACGACGTCGCCGACCGCGTTGACGGCGGTGGCCACCACCGGAACTCCGCAGACCATGGCTTCGACGACCGCCAGCGGCAGCCCTTCGTACCGGCTGGGCAGGGTGAACACGTCGAACGCGGGAAGCAGGTGCGCCACGTCGTCGCGCTCCCCCGTGAACACCACTTCGACACCGGCGTCGACGGCGAGCGTGCGGACTTCCGCTGCCTCCTCACCACCACCGATCCACACGCCCACCACGTCGGGGCGCCTCAGCGCGGCCAGCGCGGCGACGAAGTGCTCGGGCGCCTTCTGGTAGGTCAGACGACCGACTGCACCGACCACCACGTCCTCGGGCGCCAATCCGAGCAGCTCCCTGGCGCGCTGCCTGTTGTCATCTGTGCAGGTAGGAGCGGTGTGGTCGACTGCCACGCCGATCGTGCGGATGCGTTCGGGCGGCACGAGGCCGCGCTGCAACGCCTCGACCGAGACACCGGTGCCGACGCACAACGCGAGGTCGGTGATGCGTCCTAGGCGGCGTTCGATCTCGATGTAGGCGCGCCGCCGGTAGGCCGGTTGGAAACGGTGGAAACCGAAGCCGTGGAAGGTGTGCACGACCCTGCCCACTCCCGCCCGGTGGGCTGCTATTCGGCCGACCGCACCAGCTTTCGAGCAGTGCGTGTGCACCACGTCGAACCGCCGCAACAGCGCGGTCAACCGGCGCAGGGCGAGCAGGTCGTAGACCGGTGAGATCGGGGCGCGCAGCGCGGGCTCGACGATGGTCTCCAGCCCGGCTGCCTCGGCTTCGGGCAGCAACCGGCCGGATCCGGCGATCACCGCGACCTCGTGCTCGTCCGGATCCAACGCCTTCGCCCCGCGCAGCGCCAGGACTCCGGCGCCGCCTTCGAGCCGGGTGATGACGGTGGCGACGCGCAGGCTCACCGCACGAGGTCCAGTTCGTCGTCGGCCCGCAGGCCGGCCGCGCAGGCGACGCTGACCGCTTCCAGCTGGCTGTGCACCTGGAGCTTGGCCAGGATGCTGCGGGTGTGCGTGCGCACGGTTTCAGCGGAGATCAGCAGGTCTTCGGCGATCTGCGCTCCGCGCTTGCCGTTGACCATGCGGGTCAGCACATCCCGCTCCCGGTCGCTGAGCACGTCCAGCGGGCCGTTGCGCTCATTGGCACGCACGGTGTCCTCGCGCAGTTCCCGCAGCACCGGGCCGAGCAGGTCCGGCGGATACCAGCTGTGCCCGCGGCACACGCCCAGCAGCACCTCGGTGAGCTCCTCGAAGCTTCGTTCCTTGGGCACCCACGCTGCCGCGCCGGCGCGAGCCGCCGCGATGGCCTGACTTGGTTCGCGGACACCGGTCAGCACGACGATCGCCGTGCTGGGCCGGATCCGCTGCAGCTGGGCCAGCAGGCGTCCGGTGCCCGCTCCGGCGGGTTCGACGTCGAGGGTGAGCACATCGGGTTTGGTCTGCCGCACCACCTCGGACAGTCGCGGATCGCTGGTGGCGCAGTGCCCCACGACCCACAGATCGGTCACCTCGGCCAGCCTGGCGCTGAGCGCCTCGGCGAGCATCACGTGGTCGTCAACCATGAGCAGTCGCAGCACGTTCACCGCCCCAGCGTGACCGAACCGCAGCGCCCAGTCCTCGTCCAACCGCACGAGAACGCCTGTCCGACATCATCATCCAGTGCGAGCGGCGCTTCGATCCACCACGTGGCGGTCGGGACTGCGCCAGCGACCAGAGGACTTCGTCAGCCAGGCACCGGGAATCGCGTACAGCGCGATCGCCGCGTCGAGAACTCTCAACGGCAGGAACAGCAGACCGACCAGCAGGTAGCGCGGTTGGCGTTGCAGCAGCGCGACTATGCAGGTCAAGGCCAGGTCCGGGATCAGCACTCCGAACAGAAGAGCGGACGGCGTCGCGAATCCGCTGACGAACTGGTGTGCCTCGCCCAAGACCGGCACGTCGAGCAGACCGGGCAGCAATGCGGGCAGCAGGAGCGCCACGAGCACCACCGGCAACACGACCAGAAGCACGCTGCTGGTGAGCATTTCCAGCAGCAGCAACGCGAGCATGGCGGTGAACAGGTTCGCCCGCGGCGGGTGCAGCCGCACCGTCTGCCACAGGCCCAGCGCCCAGCGCTTGCACTGCTTCACGTAGTCCTTGAGCGTGCCCGGGTCCTGGGTCGCGGCCACCGCTGCCGGCGTGAAACCCACCTTGCCGAGCCGTTTCTGGTACACCTCGAAGGTCATGTTGAAGTCCTCGATGACCAGCCCAGGCGGGTTGACCTCGATGCGCGGCAGCACCTCGGTGCGGTACAGGCTGGCGAAGCCGGGAACGATGTGGGTGGCGTTGGTGCGCCGCCAGGTCTGGCCGAACTTCAGCAGGTACTGCGTCATCGTGTAGATCCGCTGCCGGTGGAAGGCGACCAGCTTGCCGATCATCCCGAGACCACGTCCGCGCCAGGTGGTCTTGACGCATCCGGCGACAGCCACCACCTCGGGATCGTCGAAAAGCCGCAGTGCTGCGTCGAAATAGCCGGGCTGAACGTGGGTGTCGGCGTCCAGAAGCATCACCACCGGATACCGATCGACCAGCCTGAACCGGCGGATCGCCTCCTTCAGGGCACCCGCCTTGCCGACGTTGCGCGCGGTGCTGATCACCTGCACCCCGCACTCGCGCACCAGTTCCACGGTGCGATCGGTGGATCCGTCGGAGACCACGTGCACGTTCTCCACCGGCACGAGCGCGGTGATCGCCGCGATGCTGTCGACGATCACCGCTTCCTCGTTGTGCGCGGGCATCAGCACCGCGACGTCGTCGACACCGAGCCCGCCCTGGAGCCGGTCCAGGTCCACCACCGAATCATCAGCGCTCCGGCGGTCGCGCCAGCGCTGCGCCGAGCTGTCCAGCAGGCGCAGCAAGCCGATCACGCCCCACAGCGCGAAGTTGGCGCCGAACACCGCGATCGCCAGCAACCACCACGGAAACATCCCACCCACCCCCGACCGGTCACTTCGCCACCGGCATGCTGCGCGCGAGCTCGTGCCAGGTGTCGGTGTCCTCGTAGCCGAACATCCACAGGTAGACGCCGCCGATGCCCGAGCCTCGCGCCGCCTCGAATTTCGCCTTGGAGCTGGCCGCGTTCTCAAACCACACCTCGTGCTCACGGCCCTGCTCGTCGGTGTAGCGGAACCACGGCGACTGGGTTTCGGCGTCGTACTGCGGTTTCGCGCCGTGCTCAGTGGCCAGCTGGAACGCCTTCAACCAGGTCACCCCGGTGCCCTCACCGCCGGCCACCCAGTCGTAGCCGTAGAGCGGCACGCCCAGCACGATCCGCCCGGGCGGGATCTGGGTCTTGGCGTAGTCCAGCACCGCGCGGATCCAGGTGATCGGCGCGACCGAACCGGGCGGCGAGGTGTTCCAGTGGTAGTCGTAGCCCATCAACCGGACCTGGTCGGCGACCCGGCCGATCGCCGCGTAGTCCTGCGCCACGTTGCGCTCGTCGTAACCAGCGTCGCTGTCCTTGGCGAACACCGCCACCGACAACGTTTTGCCCTTCGCGTGCAGCGCCCCGCCCAGTTCCGTGACGAGATCGCTGAAGGCCCGGCGGTCACCGGCGCGCAGGTTCTCGTAGTCGATGTCGATGCCCGCGTAGTTCTCCCGCTCGACCAGCTCGACGATCTCGGTGACGTGCCGGTGGCGCCGCGCCGGGTCGTGCAGCAACGCGGCCACCGGTTCATAAGCCCAGCTACCGTCGGTGATGTTGGCCAGCGACGGCACGATCGGGATCCCGGCGTCGCGCAGCTGCCCGAGCCGGTGCCCGACCTCCGCGGTCTGCTCCATCGGGTACTGCTCGAGCACCTTCCCGTCCTGGCCCAGCCCGTAGATCCAGGGCGAGACCTCGTTGACCGACTCCCGGTTCTGGACCACCACGTCGGTACCGTTGCCCAGGTTCCAGAACGGCAGCGAGGCGACCACCGCCGGACTGTGCTCCACCGGACCGCTGCCACGGGGCGCCACCAGGAAGGCCACGACCAGGATCGAGATCGAGATCAGCACGAGCAGCCAGATCGACCCGCCGAGTCGGCTGACGGTGCGGACGCGCCGCGCCGCGCCGGGCCCGTTCGGCTGCAGCTCGAACCGCTCGCCGCGATCGCGCACGGCCGCGACCAGCCACCGGATCGGTCGCATGTCGCCCCCTCACGCCGTGGCAGGCTCGCCGGTGCGCACCTGCTCGTCGATCACCGCGCGGATGATGTCGTCCAGGCTGTGCTGCGGCCGGAATTCGATCAGCTCCCGCGCGCGGGCGCAGTCGGGCACCCGCCGCTGCATGTCCTCATAGCCCGGCCCGTAGGCCTCCTCATAGGGCACCCGGATCGTCGTGCTCGGCGATCCGGTCATCGCGATGATCCGCGCCGCCAGGTCCTCGATGGACACTTGCTCGGTGCTGCCGAGGTTGATCGCCATGCCCTGCGCGCGGTCCAACCCCACCAGCCTGATCAGCGCGGGCACCACGTCGGCCACGTGGCAGAAGCAACGGATCTGCCGTCCGGTGCCGAAGATGGTCAGCGGTCGCTCCTGCAGCGCCTGGGTGACCAGCCGCGGGATGACCATCCCGTACCGGCCGCTCTGCCGCGGGCCCACGGTGTTGAACAGCCGCACGATCACCGCTTTGAGACCTAGTTCGCGCACGTAGGAGTAGGTCAGGCTCTCGTCGATGGCCTTGGCTTCGGCGTAGGTCCAGCGAGACTTCAGCGGTGATCCGATCACCCGGTCGTCGCCCTCGACCAGCCCGACTTTGGTGTTCTTGCCGTAGATCTCGCTGGTGGAGGCGATCAGCGCGCGGGTGTTGTGCCGGACCGCGGCGTCGAGCACGTTCTCGGTGCCGTGCACGTTGGTCAGCAGGCCCTGCCGGGTGCGCTCCTGGATGACGAACGCGCCGACGGCCGCGGCCAGGTGGAACACCACGTCCACGCCCGCCATCAACTCGTCGACCAACGCCGCGTCCAGGATGCTGCCCGGCACCAGCCGCAAGTCCGGGTGCTCGGTCGGCAGGTTCGCCCGCCGCCCAGTGCTCAGGTCGTCGAGCCCGATGACCTGGTGCCCGTCGACCAGCAGCTGTTCGACCAGGTGCGATCCGATGAAACCGGCTGCGCCGGTGACCAGTGCGCGCATCACGCCCTCCCCGCCGGCACCGCCGGCACCGCCGCGCCGTTCCGCTGCCACAGCTGGGCGTAGAGGTCGTCGATGCGACCGGTGACCTCTTCGATGCCGTAATGCGCGCGGATCGCGGGTTCGTCCGCGCGGGGTCGGCCGGCCATGATCTCCGCGGCGATCTCGGCGCGCATCCGCTCGACCTGGCCCGGCACCTGGCGGGCCCGGTCGGTCTCGATGCCGACCAGCGCCGGGCACGTCGTGTAGAGCACCGGGATGCCGTTGGCCATCGCCTCCAGCACCGACAGGCCGAAGGTCTCCTGCTCGGAGGAGGCCACGAACAAGTCCAAAGAGGACAGCATCGCGGCGACGTCGTGCCGCTGACCGGCGAAGATCACGTGCTGGCTGACCTCGTGGGCGCGGGCTGCCGCGGCCAGCCGCTCCCGGTCCGGGCCGTCGCCGACGATCAGCAGCTTGGTCTGCTGCCCCAGCAGCGGCGCCATCGACTCGATGACCAGGTCGAAGCGCTTGTTGGGATCCAGCCGCCCGAGCACGCCCACCACGTAGGAGTCCGGGCTGATGCCGTGCTCCTGGCGCACCCGGTCGCGGGCGGCGTCGTCGAACTCGACCCGGCCGAAGTCGACCCCGTTGGGGATCACGGTGATCTTGCGCGTCGGCATGCCCCAGTTGCGCAGCCGCTCTGCGACGGTGTCGGAGACCGCGATGGTGGCGTCCGAGCACAGATCGGTACCCAGGTACAGCGCGCGCACGCCGAGCGACATCCGCCGCCGCTCCAGGTGGGTTTCGCCGATCGAGTGCTCGGTGGAGACCACGACCTTCGTCCCCGCCAACCGCGCCGCCAGCCGCCCGTACACGCAGGCCCGGTACAGGTGGGTGTGCACCACGTCGAAGCGCCCGGAGCGGATCACCTCGCGCAGCTTGAACACCGTGCTGACCTGGGTATTTCGCGTCATGCCGAGATCGCGCACGCGCACGCCGTCCCCGGCGATCATCCCGGCCACGTCGCCCGGGTTGTACAGCGATACGACCTCAGCGTCGTGCCTGGTGTGCTGCAATATCGACCGCAGCTGCAACTCAGCGCCCCCGACGCCGAGCCCAGTGATCACGTGCAGGACCTTCATCCTTCTCCCCCAAAGTCCGATGTTCTGGTCTTCCCTCACGAACCGTCGCCACCGACAGCTCCGTCACCCGAGGTGGCGTCAATTTCGCGAGAAATTGGCACCCACCCCCCCCACCCGGTGGAATCTGCTCCAGGCTCTCTACCTGCTGCGTCACCCGGGATCGTGCCAATTTCGAGAGAAATCGGGCCTGCCCCTCTCCCGACCGCCACCCCTACGGTGGCGCTTTCGCGCCGCTGTCATGTAGACCCGGGTGATGGTCAATTTCTCGCGAAATTGACCCCTCTCGTCCCGCGCCTGGTCAACGGAGCTCGGTTGGGTGGCGGGGTCGTGGTGGGCGTGGGGCGCGCAGCGCTTGCCACCGAGCTCCCACCGGAGGCAGGCAGCCACCGACGCCCGGACCACGACCGCCGCCGTGCGGAGCACGATCACCGCGTCCCACCACGGTGACCAGTGCTCGATGTACTGGTTGTCGAAGCGCGCCCGGTCCGGGATGGAGGTGTCGCCGTGCAGGCCCTGCACCTGCGCCCACCCGGTCATCCCGCCGGGCATCCTGTGCCGGTCGGCGTAGCGCGGGATCTCCTGCCCGAAGCGCAGCGCGTAGTGCGGCCGTTCCGGGCGCGGCCCGACCAGCGACATCTCGCCTCGCAGCACGTTGACCAGCTGCGGCAGTTCGTCCAGGTGCGTCCGGCGCAGCCACCTGCCGAGCGCCGTGCAGTCCTCGGCGGGCACGGCCCATCCCTGCGCAGCACCCGTGCGGACAGTGCGGAGCTTGATCACCTCGCTGGTTCGGCCCGGCCCGGTCACCCGCAGTTGGCGGAAGAACGCCGGGCCCCTGCTGTCCAGCCGCACCGCGATGGCGAGCGCCAGCAGCAGCGGAGCGAACAGCGCCAGCAGAACTGCGCTGAGGACGATGTCGAACGCCCGCTTGGCCACCGCTCCGGCCTGACTGTGGGTGAAGCGGTGCAACGGAACCAGCGGGACACCCCAGATCTCGTCCAGCGCAGCGCGCGGAAGCGCCGTGCCGATCTCGGGCAATCTGGGCACCACGCACACATCGGCGGGCAGCGGACGACTCGACCGGATCACCGACACCAGAGCCTCGTCATCAGCGCAGATCAGAACCCGGCTGATCCGATGTGCGGCGATCATCTCGACCAGCTGGTCCACTTCGGACGGATGAACCACCCTCGGCCGCAACCCCAACTCCGGGTGCTCGAGCGCACTGTCGACGATCCTGCCCGCCAGCTCACCGGACCCGACGACCAACGTCGGCTCGTTGAGGACCCCGCGCCGGTAGCCGCTGCGCAACGCCGCGTAGAAACCGCTACGAGCCAGTACCAACCCGCCGAGTCCAGAGGCGGCGATCCCGAGCAATCCGCCTCCGGTCAGCCACGGCGAGAGCGCCACGACCGGCAACCCCGACGCGACCGCCAGCTGCGGCACCTGATCGGACACGCGCGAGCAGATCCGCAACCGGTGCTGCCCCTGGATCGCCAGGACCAGCAGCACCACCAGTGCGAACGCCACACCGAGTTGCCAGCCGGCGAGAAGCACCGCCGGCACCAGTGCGACCAGGTCGACCACCGGGAGCAGCCGACCACCGACTCGCCGACGCAGCAGCGGCCGCGCATCGGGCGTGTTCGCCGCGAGCGGCCACGGCTGCGCCACGGCGGAGTCGGTCAAGCTCATGCAGCACCCCCGAGGACCAGCGGCCGGGTCGCCGTCCGCTCGATCCGCGCGGTGATCCGCCGAACCGCGTGGTCAGCGCCGTAGACGAACCGCATGACCGGGCCATGACTGGGCGCCACCAGCGGGCCGGTGAAGTACAGCCCCGGCACCGAGGACTCGAAATCGGCGTCCACTCGCGGAGTTCCGCCGACCAGCGCGATCGAGGACCGCAGCCCGAGGCCGATCATCGGCAGTCGGCTCAGCGCCGGCGGGTAACCGGTGGCGCAGATGACGTGGTCAGCGCTGAACTCGCGCACCTGACCACCGACCCGCACGCCCAAGCGCACCTGGTCACCGGTGGGTTTGGCCCAGTCCAGCCGGTGCCCGACGTGCACCGGGAAGCGGCCCTCCACCCGCTCCCGCAGCCACCAGCCACCGGCCGGGCCGAGCGCGGTGCGCGCCCGCTGGATCCGCACCGACTCCGGCAGGCGCCGGAACATCTCCGGGTGCTCGGAGTAGAACCAGGTGGACAGCCCCGAACCCAACCCGGCCTCCGGCTCGCGCATCCGCTTCCACAGTGGACGATCCGGCAGCAACGGGTAGCCGTTCCAGTTCAGTTGAGGCGTCCGCGCCACCAACCGCGTCTTGGCGCCGTTCTCGTGCAACAGTGCCGCGGTCTCCAGCGCCGACTGCCCGGCACCGACGACGATGACGTCCTGCCCGTCGAAACCGCTGAGGTCGTCGTACGCCGAGCTGTGCGTGCACAACTCGCTCGGCAGCTCCGCCAGCGTCTCCGGGATCCGCGGGAAGTACTCGACGCCGACCGCGACCACCACCTGGCGGGCGTCGACGTGCTGCCCGTCGTCGAGGGTCAGCTCGAACCAGCCGGGCCGTTGCACGATGTCGGCCACCAGCTGCTCCTCGACCTCCAATCCGCGGCCCTGCTGGAACCACTCGCCGTAGTCCACGAAGTCGCGCAGCGACACCGGAATCCCGTAGTCGGCGTAGCGCTTGCCGGTCTCCAGGCAGTAGTTGCGCAGCGTGTGCGCGCCGTCCGGGTCGGACAGGTTCGACGCGAAGCCCTGCGACTTGAGGAACATGCCGCGCGGCATGTGCGCGCGCCACAGGTTCATCGGCAGGCCGAACTGCCGGTGCGACACCCCGGCCCGGCGCAGGTGCGCGGCCAGCGAAAGGCCGTACGGTCCGGCACCGACGACGGCCACGTCCACGAGATCGTTCATGCGTACTCCTTAGAAGTCGTTGCAGAACAAGGTGAAATCGCGAGTCAGTTGGTTCTCGGCTCCTTCTTCACCCGTCCTCCGTCGTAGTTGCGACCGGCGACGTACTGCGGTTCGGCCAGTTCCGGATGCCGAGTGCGCCGCCGCCACGGCTTGGCCCGGGCCAGCGTGCGGCAGAACATCCAGGTGCACATCAGCGCGAACGGCAGCAGGTCGTCGCGGGCGAACCAGGCGCGCTCGTGCACCCGGCGCATCGACCCCGCCCACTCCCGCAACCCGAGCTCACCACGTCCCCAGTACCGCAGCGCCGCGATCGGGTCGTAGTTCTCCACCTGGAACCGGCGACCGACCTCCGGCTGCCCGACCGGCACCGACTGCCCGGTGAGGTCCAAATAGGACGCCAGCGCCACGTCCACGCCCGCGCTGTCCCGGAACAGCCGGAACTGCGCGCCCAGCCGGGGGTTGAAGTCCAGCAGCTTGTACTGCTGATCGCGGTCGTCCCACCGGAAGTCCAGGTCGACGATGCCGGCGTAGGACAGCTTCTCCAGCAGCGTCGCGGCCGAGCGCAGCAACGGGCTGTTGTCCTCGCAGCGCCCCAAGCTGGTCAGCCCCGCGTGCGCCGGGTAGGAGCGCTCCTTGACCCCGGTGAACGCCGGACGGCACACCGAGTCACCGTCGCAGTAGCCGTGGAAGAACCAGTCGTACCCGGCCCCGCCGGGGAGGTACTCCTGCAGCATCAGCCCGCCGACACCAGCACGTCCGCACCGTCGGTAGAGCGCGGCGAGGTCGGCCTCGTCGTGGACGATCGTGGTGCTGCGCACCCGGCGCCCGGACGGCAACCACGGCGCGGCGAGCTTGCCCACCAGCGGATATCCCACCTGGTCGGCGAACTCCAGCGCCTCGTCCCAGGCGCCGATCAGTCTCGCCTGCGCGCACGGCACGCCCAACCGGCGGCACAGCTCGTACATCGTGAACTTGCCGGCCAGCTGGCGCGGCAGGTCGTGCGGCGGCTGCGCGAACCGGAACCACATGCGCAGCGGATCGCCGTGCTCGGCGAGGAAGATCGCCGCCGCGTCGTCGGTGGGGATCAGCACCGCGGTGCGGCCGATCCGCTGGGCCAGCTGCATCAGCCCGTGCCTGATCGCTTCGGCGTCCTCGGGATCCGGGCTCCACAACCACCGGCCTCGTACGTAGCGCGAATGTGCCGCGGGAGCAAGGGAATCCTCATGCACCGCGTACACCGGAACCCCGACGCGGCCGAGACTGCGGATCACCCCGAGCCCGCCGTGGTGCAGCACGTTCGGATCGAGCTTGAACACCACGGCAGGGGTCGTCGTGTCGAACATCGGCTGCACCTCACAACACGCGCCGGTGCGGCACGGAATCGAACTGGTAGGTCGCGTCGAGCACCCGCGGGCAGTCCCGCGCCCAGCTGTAGTCGGAGCCCGGATGCACGGTGTGGATGACCGTGGCGTCCCAGTCCCGGCCGCGCGGCTCGGGCTCGCTGGTCATCCGGGAACCGTCGGGCAGCTCGATCTCCGGCAGCAGCGGATCGTGATAGTGAACGTCCATGCCCAATCGGCGCAGCCCGGCCAGGATCGGCAGCGCCGGGGACTCCCGCAGGTCCCGCACGCCTGCTTTGTAGCTGACCCCGGCCACCAGCACCCGGGCGCCGGAGTGGTCGATGCCCGACTCGCCGAGCATCTCCACCACCCGCTTCACCACCTGGCCCGGCCGCCGGTCGATCGAGCGCATGGCTTCCTCGATCAGCGGCGACGACAACCCGCGCCGCCCCAACTGCCACAGCAGGTAGTGCGGATCGCAGGGGATGCAGTGCCCGCCGACGCCCGGTCCCGGGAAGCTGCCCAGGAAGCCGTAGGGCTTGGTGCCGGCCGCGACCGTGACCTCGATCGGGTCCAGGCCCAGTACCGCGCAGGCATCGGCGATCTCGTTGGCCAGCGCCAGGTTCACCGCGCGGAAGATGTTCTCGTAGAGCTTGGTCAGCTCAGCGGCCTCCGGCGAACTGACCAGGTAGACCTGGTCTGTCATCCGCCGCACCACCTCGGCCGCACGCTGCGCGCACCGCTGCGTGACGCCACCGAGGACTCGTGGGGTCCGGCGCTGCACGTGGTCGAAGTTGCCGGGGTCGATGCGCTCCGGGCTGAACGCCACGTGCACCTCGTCACCGACCTGCAGACCGCGCTCGCGCAACGGCTCCACCAGCAGCTGCCGGGTGGTGCCGACGTAGGTCGTCGAGGTCAGCACGATCACCTGGCCGGGCCGGGCGTGCGACACCGCGGTCCGGCAAGCCGCGCGCAAGGCCGTCAGGTCCGGGGCCCGCGCGGCGTCCACCGGCGTCGGCACGCACACGATCACCGCGTCCGCATCTGCCAGCACCGCCGGGTCGCTGGTCAACGTCAGCCCACCCTCTGCCAGCGCGGAGGCCAGCCCGCGCCGGTCGTCCTCGGACAGGTCAGCCTCGCCCGCCTTGATCTCGCGCAGCCGCTCCTCGCTGATGTCGAACCCGATGACGCGGGTCGTTGAGTCCTGCAACGCGCAGGCGGTGGGCAACCCGACGTAGCCCAGGCCGACGACCGCCACCGTCTCGGTGCGTTCCGGCGTGGCCGGTTCGAAGGCGATCAGCCGGTCGGTCAGCAGCCGTTCCCGCCCGTTGATCGCCAGCGACAGCGAATGTCCGCTCACGGTCCCTCCCCCAGTTCGCCGTGTTCGCTGCGGAAAACCGTCGCATCCCGGGCCGCCGGGGGTCTCCCACACCGAGGGGAACCCGCTTACCGAAACTTGAGGACATTTCCCACTTGCGCCCGAGCCCGACACGTCCAGCGGACACGTGGGAGCCACAGTTTCTATTGAAACTGTGATCCGCCGTGGGTGGGATTTACAGTTTCAATTGAAACTGTGGTTCACCCTCATACTCCCGGCTGGACTCAGCGGTTGCTGGTGAGCCGGTGGCGCAGGTGCTTGGCGCGCAGGCGCAGGGCACCGTCGTGGTCGCCGATGTAGGTACGGGGCAGGGCGTGCACGCCAGACGCCTCGGAGCGCCAGATGGCGCAGGCGTAGTCGTAACCGGCCGCCTCCACAGCGTTCACCAGACGCTGGTCGACGTCGCCGTACGGGTAGCAGAAACCGGCGACGTCCTGGCCGCTGATCCCGCGCAGCAGTTCCTGGCTCTCGACTACTTCGGCGAACAGCTCGTCATCGTCCAAATAGGGCAGATGCTGGTGCAGCAGCCCGTGCGAGCCGACCTCCATGCCGGCCTCGGCGACCTCCTGCACCTCCTCGATGGTCATCAACCGCTTGCGCGGCCCCGCCGGATCCCACTCGTTGTCGCCGCCGAGCCGCCCGGCGATCATGAAAACGGTGGCGCTGCACCCGTGCCGCTGCAGCGCCGGGACCACGTTGCGCGCGAAGTCGGCGTAGCCGTCGTCGAAGGTCAGCCCGACCAGGCCGCGCGCGTCCCCCGCTCGGCGGGCCTGCATCAGCTCGCGCATCGACACCCCGCGCAGGCCGTTGCTCCGCAGCCACCGCAGCTGCTGGTCGAAGCGGCGCGGGTCGACGGTCACCAGGTACGGATCGCGCTGGTAGACGGCGACCGAGTGGTACATCAGCACGTACGGGAACGGACGCCCGGTATCGCTCCAGGTCCGCTTGCTCACGGTCTGCGTCATGGCTCGCCGCTCTCCTCGGCAACGGGGCCCGGTCGGGCGTTAGCACGTCACACCAACCGGTCAGCCGAGCCTATGCACCGATCGGCCGTCCGAGATCCGATCGGTGCAGTACGCGCCCTACCGCATAGGCACGGTCAGAGCTCCCCGTACTCGCCGACGCGGCGCCCGGCGACCCAGTTCTGCAGCGTCTTGGTCTGCCAGCGCGCCCGACCCGGCGGCGGGTCCAGCGGATCCTGGTCGAGGATGACGAAGTCCGCCCACTTGCCCGGCTCCAGACTGCCGATCACCCGCTCCTGGTGCGCGGCGAACGCGGCATCGAGGGTGAACGAGCGCAGCGCCTCCAGCGGGTTCATCGCCTGCTGCGGATACCAGCCGCCGACCGGCTGGCCGTCCCGGTCGGTGCGGGTGATCGCGGCGTGAAGCCCGTCGAACGGGTTCTCCGAGGACACCGGGAAGTCCGATCCCGACGCGATCGGGATGCCCTGCTCCAGCATCGTCCGCCACGCGTAGGCACCCGCGATGCGCTGCGGCCCGACGCGCTTCTCGGCCATGTTCATGTCGTCGGTGGCGTGCACCGGCTGCATCGAGGCGATGATCCCGTGGCTGCGCAGGCGCGGGATGTCCTCGACAGCGAGGACCTGCGCGTGCTCGATGCGGTGCCGCATGTCGCCGCCGACCTCGGCCATCGCGGCCTCGTAAGCGTCGAGCACCATCCGGTTCCCTGCGTCGCCGATGGCGTGCGTGGCGACCTGGAAGCCGTCCCGCATCACCTGCATGACCCGATCGCGCAGCTCGGCGGCGTCCAGCTGCGGCAGCCCGGAGTTGCCGGGGTCGTCGGCGTAGGGCTGGAGCATCGCGGCGCCGTGCGAGCCGAGCGCGCCGTCGATGTAGAGCTTGACGGTGCGGACCCGCAGCATGTCGTCGGCGAAGGAGTCGCCACGCGCCTGCGCGCCGAGCTCGCGGTAGGCGTCGTAGGTGAGGAACGAGTTGGTGCGGATCGTCAGCTCGCCGGAGGCGGCCAGCTGGTGCAGGACCGCGAGTTCGGCGGCGCTGGTGCCCGCATCGCTGACCGAAGTGAGCCCGACCTCGTTGAGCTTTCGCTGCGCGGCGAGGAAGTTCTGCTTGATGTCCTCGGTGGTCGGCTTCGGCAGGTGCTCCTCGACGAGGTCCTGCGCAGCATCGACGAAGGCCCCGGTGGGCGCGCCATCGGCACCTCGCACGATCTCCCCGCCCGAGGGCGTCGGGGTGTCTTGGGTGACGCCGATCTGCCGCAGCGCGGCGGAATTCGCCACCCCGGCGTGTCCGTCGACCCGCACCAACCAGACCGGCCGGTCCGGCACCACGGCGTCCAGGTCCGCAGCGGACGGCAACCGCCCCAAGCCCCAGATCACGTCATTCCAACCGCGACCGAGGATCCACTGCCGATCCGCATGCTCCGCGGCGAAGGCCTTGAGCGCCTTCATCGCCTCGTCCAGCGACTTGGTCCCGGCGAGGTTGAGCTGCGAAACGTTGGCCCCGAGCTGCCCGAAGTGGCCGTGCGCGTCGTGCAGGCCCGGGATGAGCACCCGACCCCGCCCGTCGATGCGCTCGGCGCCCCCGGCACTGGCGACGTCGAGTCCGCCAACGCGTCCATCTGCCTCGACCAGCAGGCTGGAGAACTCGAACGGCCCGTCGGGGGTCAGCGTGAAGCCCCGCACGTTGTCGATCAGCACCGGCCCACCTTCCCGCACGGGACCCGGCGCACCGGTAGAACACCCCGCCGACACCGCAACACCCGCCGTGGCCAACCCGACGAGCTTGAGGAACTGAGCCCGCGAGATCCGGGGCTGCGGGGAACGCCGACAACACTCCTGGCACATGCCGACCTCCTAGCCGATCATTCGCCAAGCGAACGTATGCCCACGTCCAAGCCCGGTCAATCGGCTGCAGGAGGGCAAATCCCCCACCAAGCCCGCCCCCTCGTTGCGCTCACCCCGACCACCCCTGGGGTCGTGAGTGCCGGAAAACCGGCTGCACGCGCGGCGATCCCTGATGTACGGTGACGGCACTCTGATCAGGTTCCCCAGGAGTACGCCGTAGAACGGGAACCCGCTTGCGCGAAACGAGGGGGCGGCACAGGTGTTCACCCTGCCCTTTTGGAGACGCAAGACATGAAGATCGGCCTCGGCCTACCCATCGCCGACCCGGCCGCCCTGCTCGCCTGGGCACGACGAGCAGACGAAGGCCCGTTCAGCACCCTCGGCCTGCTGGATCGCCTGGTCTACGACAACCCAGAACCCCTGGTCACCCTCGCAACGCTGGCTGGCGCAACTCACCGCATCCGGCTCCAGACCGAAGTCCTGCTCGCTCCGCTCCGCCAAACCCCGCTGCTGGCCAAGCAGGCCGCGACTCTGGCCCAGCTGAGCGGAACGACCGTTCACCCTCCACCGGCGGATGATTGGCGCGGAGCTCGCGGAGAGCCCGCTCCCCTTTCGAAACAAGGCGTTCCAAGCCCTCCTCGGTGAAGACGATGTCCATCACGTCGATCTGCCTGCCTAGGCGGAACTCCACCTCGTCGCCGAAGATCGCGTACGGCCGGTTGTGGAATGACTTCATCAGCAAGCTCAAGCTCGGCAGCTTCGACCTCCGCTAGCGGACTGAGAGCTGTCAGCACTGGTGGTAGAAGTGCGCTTCATCGCCGACCGGGGCTAGTTGGCGGTCTCGGATCACCGTTGCTCTCGGTCGATCCGGTCGGGCGCACGTCTGCGCTGGTGGTTCCGCGAGGTTGTCCGTGTACTCGATGCCGATGACGCGGTCTCCGTAAGCGCCCGTGTATTCGGTGCATTCGTCGTACTGGAGGCATTCCTCCGCGACCACGAAGTCGAAGCCCACCTGGTCCTCGGCCCGGCTGGTCAGGTCCGCGGCGTTCTTCTGGCCGATGAGCAGGCCGGAGTCGTGTGCGATCCGGGCCAGTTCCGCTGCGAAGGCCAGGTTGTCCTCGGCCGTGAGCGCTCCGCGCGAGCGGCTGTAGGAGTCCAGGTTGTCGACCTCCACCGCATCGAACCCGGCTGCCGAGCACCCTTCGATCGTCCGGCCCTGGATCTCGGCCAGCCTGCGGCGCTTGTCCGCCGTGGAGGTGTCGATGACGAACTCATCGGGCCATTCCTCGTCGACGACCGGACGACCGCCGTCGAACAGGACCAGGTCGCGGCGATCGCGCAGCCACACCTCGCGCTCCCCCGGCTGCGTCTGGAAACCGTTCACGTAGCAGATGTTGAAGACACCAGCGGCTGGTTCGGCCGTGCTGTCCCGGACCACGATCCCGACGCCTGCCGGCGGAGGATAGGCACCGCCCAACTGGTAGTCGACTCCTGCGGGAGAAAACACCGGCGCCTTCTCCGGAGTCCCCGAGCGCTGCTCCCCAGCGGATCCATGATTCGACGAACACCCGCTGACCGCACCCAGCACCACGACGATCACCCAACACACCAACCGCACCGCCGAGCCCAAGCCTTCCGCCTCCACCACGATGACCGCGCCTTCGGAACCGGCGAGACGCGCGTCGCTCCGCCGACCACTCACCACCGGGAACCAAGCCTAGGCCCATGCCCCCGCACGAAATGAAAGACCTGGTCGCGAACTCACCGGCACCGCCGATCACGTCATCTCGATCGCAGACCTCGGCAGAGCCCAAGAACACGCCGTGACGTCCAGCAGCGTCGCCGAAGGCCTCGCCCCTCAACGACATCAGCCTGATCAAGTGCGGCCGCTTCACCCCTCCCAGTCGCCAGACCGTCCCCTTGTCACCGAGGTCGCCGAAGCAAACCGAATCAGCGAACAGCGCCACGTACGCGGAAAGCTCGTACCACTGATCAGCTGCCCCGTCACCGCGAGCACCAACAAGAGGTGAAGGGCACCTTTGAAGTCACTGGACCCGGATCCGCCGGTGTTGTGTTGGGGTTTGTGCCGGTGGGGGTCGTGTCGTGGTGGGGCAGATGCCCTCTGGCCTGGGATGATTGTTCTTGCGACAGAAACAAT